>NZ_JBLYZI010000090.1:0-25109 GCF_057680865.1 Endozoicomonas sp. Z74 | reverse complement strand
ACCTTCTCAAGCTTGATACTTCAGTGAAGGCTGGTATCAAGAACAAACGTAAAACCTGTGGCTGGGATGAAGACTATATGATGAAAGTGCTTGGGCTGATTGATTCTTGATCATGTTTTTGCCCTGGGGAAATGGGTTTCTCTGGATCAGGTATCTCCTAACGATCCCCGCTTTTTCAAACCAGAAGACAGGGATTCCCTGACATTAAACCCGGACCTGAAGTTGATGGGGCTGTTTTATGAAAGTGATGAGGCCTTTCAATCCGCTCTGCTGGGTTTTGGCACCGCCACTGCTGGGGCAACCGCAGCGCTGGCACTGGCGGGTGGTGCCTATCAGGGGTTCCTGAATGAAAAGAAGATTCGAAATCAGGATAAGCTTATGCCAGGCCATCTCAAGGCCATGGAACTCACGGCTATTCTGCAAAAACGAAAAAACAGCAAGAAGCATGCAGGTAAACCACTGGGGGAGAAAATAACCCTTGAAGAGGTGAAAAATCTCTACAAGCAAAACCAATTGAAGGCCATGACCAAAGACACCGTCATGGCAGGAGCCAGCGCTACCGTAAGCCTGTCAGGATCGGCCCTGGCTCTGGGAATACTATTCCCGCCATTGATGCCTGCATTTGGTGGCGTGTCTGCCGGTGTGGCCGGCACCGGTACGGTTGCTACTCTTCTGGCAACCGTTGGTAACCGCAAACGTCTGGGCAAGGCGATTGATGAAGCTTTTCAGAACCCGGGGGTACTCAAGGCGCTGCAAGAACGGGTCGATGCCATGAACAATGAAATTGAACAGTGCGCCAAAAGCAGTGGCGATGTCGATGAACTATTGTCCAGTATGGTTTCTGACCGTGAGAAAGGTGAACGTTTGCTGAAGGCCAGTACGGTGATGCTCAGTACCAGCCTTGTTGCGCGGGCCAGTGGTATGAGTAAGTACGGAATGCCAGCCTTGGGAACAGCCGCAATGGGAGTTGGCGCTTCCATTACCGGGGTGCTTGTCACCCTTTCTGCAGTCATGAATTTCCGGGATCGTCGCAGCAAGTTACAAAATCTTTCCCAGACCACATCGGAAGTGTTACGTCCGGACTATGGCAGAAAACAGAAAAGAAAACTGGGTTTGTTTGGCGATACTGCCTTTCAGCGATTCCTAAAAAAGAACCGGGCGGAGGTCATCAAGGACCTTGGCCTGGAGCCGGGCTGTACCAACAAAGAGATTTCATTTGCATTCTCACTGCCAGGCAATGAAGTGAAACTGGAGCGATATTTACGTGGCTTCGCTAAAAAAGAGTGGCTGAAAGACCTGACAGCATTTGCCAATGAACAAAAGCCCAGGCAAAACTTTGCAGAGATTCGAAAAGACCCTCAGGCGTTAAAAGCATTACTGAAACAGTACGCCATCAAGCGGGTTGGGGATTTTGCCCACAATGACACGTTTGCGGAAGGGCGATCGGGAACTCTCAAGCTGGCACTGATCGGGGCGTTCAGTGGTATTTTCTTTCTCCCCATGCTCGGCGTAGCTGCCGGAGCCATGGGAGTAGGTCTAGGAGTATCAAAAGGCGTAGCAGTTCATGAACGGAATGTCTTTACCAAAAAGCTGACAGCCCTCATGGATAATGAGCCGGGAGAGGATGAAGAAAAAATAGCGGCCCATAATAGTCTGAACGGCATGATCGATAGCTGGACAAGTATGCTTGCTGATGACTGACAACCACAGATTGCCGCCAAATTTTACATTCACCCTATTGCAAGGTGCATAAGATAGACGACCGTAAAATAGAGTCTCGCGGACTTAATCCGGTAAAAACGGTCATCCATCGTTTTTTAACTTTATCTGCCTGCATGATCAGGAACCCAGTGCCTTGAACGAATGTAGTGAATCGCTATTATCCCCAGCTTTTCTACACCCAGGGAAACCAATGTGCCCACAATGGCATAACCCACTAACCAGGCCTCATATGGGAAAGCATCCTCCACTTGCTCTGGAATTTCACACTTATTGCAGGGACACCAGTAATTTGGAAAAACACCATCTTCACTTCCAGCAATTTCATATACAGTTCCCTGGAAGTTCCTTACTCCAACAACATAATGCTGAAGGTCCGAATAGCCCATTGTAATACGGACAGTGCAGCCATCCCAAGATGGATCTCCTGAACACGGGCAACCGTCGTATTTTGGTACAATCTCATCTGCATAAACAGCTTTATGAAAAGCCCCCGTAAAATGAATTTTATAATCCAACGCCTCCGTTCCATTACGCTCCAATAACACCTTAACAGCTTCATGATGCTCTAAAGCTTTATGAATAAACTCATCTTTTGACAACCATATATAAACAGTTGAACGAGTGTATTTATTATGAATTCGCCATTTTTGATCCTTTTCTGCTATTTCTTTATTTTTTTCCTCTGATATTCTTCTAACGATGGCCTTATGGGTAATACTACTGGTCAGAAGCGAGCCAATAAATCCAATACATACGATAGGGTGCCTTAAACAAAATCGAGCATTGGAAAAGGCATTCGCCATAACACCGCCCCCTGCAGCATCATTATCTTCAGCTTGCCCCCCACCACCGTCATCACTCCCCCCTGAGCTGTGGCCTTGACTACTCTGACCTGAAGAGGGGCTACCACCACTCTGTACTCCTGGGCTGTCCCCTTCAAAGGAAGGGTTATCAACTTCGTATTGTCTTTTAAGTGTCGGCTTTGGACTTGTCGACCCAGAAGGCAATACATAAGGCTGAACGCTCATTGAAAGACTGGAGCTTCCTCCTCCCGTAAAAGACACCTGAGAAATCAGAGACTCCCCCGCAACAGGACTCTCTGTTAATGAAGCCGGTGCTTCAACCAACTCCGTTCTTTCCTCTACCATCAGTTCTTCTGGCAGCTTTCGGCTATCAAGCACAACCCGGACATCACTCTCTGCTCTTTTCTCCGATGCCTGTGTACTTTCTATTAAGGCTTGATACTTTAAATTTGAAATAGTTCTGATCACCGACGGTACTAAATTTCCACTTGGATAATCAACCGCATAATCACTTTGATTGAGGGCCTCAACCAGCCGACAGTCACACAAGAGTGCACCTCTTACCCTTTCACAAACACAACTGTTTGAATAAGCATCACCCACCAACAACAACATACAAAGCACAACGCATCTCTTGATTTTCATAATCACTCCAGCGACACAGCTTTCATGCAAAAATCAAAACGAGCAATTTATTAAACCAAAAATCGCCAGCACAAGAACAGCTTAATTATTAGAAAGATATAAAATAAATCTTCAACAAAATAAAGAAAACAAAAAAACAGAAAAATCAATCCCCCATCAGACAATCTCTAATTTCACTCTTATGCACTCTAGTGATTAACGCATAAAATAGAAAATAATATTTTCGCGACTTCAGGCTTATTTATATAATAGAAATCAAGCTGCTGGCTCACTCAGGAGCCAGCATGAAAAAAAGACGGTTATACAACCTCAAACAGGAAGTGATTCTTCTTGCCCAGTTTAATCAGGAAGAAACGATCATACATCGCTTTATCAACCGCAAAACACTCTGGCAGATTCATGTTATCCGCAGCACCACGAGCCTCCCCGTTAAACAGGACAGCATTGCGTCCAAGGGCATCCTTCACTTGCTTGCCGGACTTCACCATTCCCGCCTCAGAGAACAGCTGGGTCATGGCCTGACCTTCCAGCTCGGAACGGGCAACAGTGGCGCTGGGCAGGCCATCCAGTTTGAGCTGTTCCAGATCCTGCTCAGACAGGGTTGTAATATCACCAGAGAACAGGGCCTCTGTTATACGCTCTGCAGCCTGAAGACCTTCTTCACCATGCACCAGGCGGGTGGCTTCCCTGGCGAGAATCTGCTGGGCCTGGGGCTTGCCATCACGCTCCGCATCCGCCTTTTCAATCGCTTCAATGTCCTCGATGGGCAGGAAAGTGAAGAAGCGGAGGAAACGGTAGACATCCGCGTCTGCAGTGTTCATCCAGAACTGGTAGAAGGCGTACTGGGAAGTCTTTTTCGGGTCAAGCCATACCGCCCCACCCTCGGTCTTGCCAAACTTGGTGCCGTCAGCCTTGGTGATCAGCGGCACAGTGAGCCCAAATGCCTTAGCCTGGTTCTGCCGTCGTGCCAGATCAATACCGCCGACAATATTACCCCACTGGTCACTGCCGCCCACCTGCAGAGTACAGTCGTAACGACGGTTCAATTCAGCAAAGTCCATCCCCTGAAGCAGGGCATAGGAAAACTCGGTAAAGGAAATACCGGAACCTTCACGGTTAATACGCTGCTGAACCGATTCCTTGTTGATCATGGCATTCACTGAGAAGTGCTTGCCGATATCCCGCAGGAAGTCCAGAACATTCAGCTCCCCGGTCCAGTCAAGATTATTGGCCACCACAGCAGAGTTATCGCCACAGTCAAAATCGATGAACTGGCTGACCTGACCCTTGATTTTATCGACCCAGCCCGCCACCACATCCGGGGTGTTCAGCTGGCGTTCCGCGGCCTTGAAGCTGGGATCACCAATCAATCCCGTAGCGCCACCCACCAGGGCAATGGGCTTGTGACCGGCCTGCTGAAAACGCTTGAGGACCAGCAAAGGCACCAGATGTCCAAGGTGCAAACTGTCAGCGGTCGGGTCAAAACCGCAATAGAGTACCCGAGGCTGTTCGCTCAAATGAGCGTCCAGTTCCTCGACGGCAGTGGTCTGCGCGATGAGCTGGCGGGCCTGCAGATCTTCCAGCAACGGATTTTGACTTTCAGACATTGAGTTTTTCCTGAGATTTTTCTTCGGGTTTTACCCGGTAGTACAAACAAGCGGTCCAAAATACAACAAAACCCCGGCAGAACAAATGCCTGGTGATCAAGAAACTGCTTTTTTTGCCATAAATCAGTCAAACAGCAGCCCTGTACCTTAACACCCGTAAAGTAACGCTTACTTTTAAAGTACAGTCATTGAAAAGTGGCAGCGATGACCTAACCCCTGAAACACAGACAAAAACAACGCCTCACGGCCCTTTTTCAGGAAATCCCCGGCCTCAGGATTAAGTAAAAAGGATTGACAATTACAGCAATCGCCTATAGCTATAGGCCCGCTGTTAAGATAGATTTTGTAGTTATAATTGAAAGATAACTACATTTTTAATCGTCGGTTTACATCCGTTTTCAACACATTTTCGTACACAAGACTGAATGAATAAAGCCATCCCAAGAGGCGCAACCCGAACAGCCCGGCGCCTGAAACAGTTTCCCAGGCGACATCTGCTGCTGGCCAGCACCGTCGCTGTCAGCGTTATGGGAATGATGGCGATGCTGCCTTCCGGTGATGTCGAAGCCCGGCGCACCGAAATTCCCATGACCATCAATGCCTTCCACCCTGATTCGGAAGCCATCAGCCCCGCCCCCTCAAACTCCCCCTTTGCCGCCAATATTCAGGACAGTGAGCTGTCCGTGAGGAAAGTCGAACAGGACGCTGAAGCCAAGCGGCTGGCCAGGGCGGCTCTGGATCTGGAAAAGCAGCTGGGTCAGTGGCATAACGTCACCATACAATCCGGCGACAACCTTTCGGTTCTTTTCAGCCGCCAGGGGCTGGGAGCCAATATTGTGTATCAGGTGGCCAATACTCCGAAGTACGGAAAAATGCTGGCTGATATCCGCCCCGGTGAAGAGCTGGAGTTCAGGATCAACGACGAAGGAGAACTGACCCAGTTACGCTATGTTCAGTCCAGACTGGAGAATATTTTCTTCAGCCAGGACGGCAATAAGGACAACGATGGCTATAAAGCAGAAGCCATCACCCTGGCGCCTGAGATACGACCGGCTTACACTCAGGCCACGATCGAGAATTCTCTGTTCCTGGCCAGCCAGAAAGCGGGGCTCTCCCAGAATCTGACCATGGAACTGGCCGCCATTTTCGGCTGGGACATTGACTTTGTTCAGGATATCCGCAGTGGCGACACGTTCAGTGTGCTTTATGAGGAGAAATACCTGGATGGTGACAAGCTGGGAGACGGGGATATTCTGGCAGCCAGCTTCACTAACCAGGGAAAAACTTATAAAGCGGTTCGATACACCGACAGCAGTGGCGATACCGCCTATTACACCCCGGACGGAAGAAGCATGAAGAAGGCCTTCCTGCGCACCCCGGTAGAATTTACCCGGATCAGCTCCCGGTTTGACCCCGGCCGCCTTCACCCGATCTTCAAAACCAAGCGCCCCCATCGGGCCGTGGATTATGCCGCCCCCATGAACACCCCGATCAAGGCAGCGGGCGATGGCAGGGTCAAGTTTGCCGGCTGGCAGAACGGCTACGGCAATGTGGTGTTTATTCAACATCCCAACAACATTGTGACCGTCTATGCCCATGCCAACAAAATCCGCAAAGGGCTGAAAAAAGGCCAGAGAATCCGCCAGGGCCAGGTGATTGCTTATGTAGGGAAAACCGGCTGGGCAACGGGCCCCCATCTGCATTACGAGTTCCGGGTCAATGGCGTTCACAGAAACCCGGTGACCGTTAAACTCCCGGATGCCGCCCCCATTGACAAAAGGGAGATGACCCGTTTCACAAAGCACTCGGAGCGAATCATCGCCCGGCTGGAAAACCATGGGGAGACCATGATGGCTTCCGGGAAGCTTCCTGGAAAAACCAGCAAAACCCTGGAACCGTGATCAAACGACCTATATCCGATCATACAGACCTGACATCACCCTTCTCAGGTCTGTACTTCCCCCTGTACCCATAATCCTGAAACACCGATTCGTGTTTTGGCTCACTTTTAATGCCAACCTGTGAAGTAAACAACCATGGACGCCTTACAGTTACTGATCAACCTTCACCAGCACAACCAGCGCCAGGGACCGGGCAGTACCCGGGAAACCCGAAAGGCACTGGAACTGACGGGCCTGGACACATCCCGCCCCCTGAATATTGCCGATATCGGCTGTGGGACCGGCAGCTCAGCCCTGGAGCTGGCCCAGCTGCCAGAAGCTCATGTCACTGCCGTTGACTTTTCCGCCGACTTTATCCAGACCCTCAAAGAGCATGCTGCCGAGCGGGAGCTGGACCATAAAATCACCGCGCTCACCGGCAATATGGAAAACCTGCCTTTTGAAGGTGAGACCTTTGATTTGATCTGGTCAGAAGGGGCCATCTACAACATCGGTTTTGAAAAAGGCATCCGGGACTGGAAACAGTATCTGAAACCCGGCGGAATGCTGGTGGTCTCTGAAATCACCTGGCTGACCGGCCACCGACCCGAGGAAATCGAACAGTTCTGGCAGCAGAACTACCCGGAAATTGCTACTGCTTCAACCAAACTCCAGCAGCTGGAATCCTGTGGCTACAGCCCAGTGTCCTATTTTGCCCTGCCTGAATACTGCTGGCTGGACAATTACTATAACCCGCTGGAAAAGCGCTTCCCTGAATTTCTGGCTCAGCACAACAGCAGCCCCGAAGCCCAGGCCATTGTCGAGGAAGAACGTAAAGAAGTGGCGCTTTATCAGCAGTACAAGGACTACTACAGTTACGGTGTCTATATCGCCAGGAAAGCAGACCACGCACTCCCATAACCCCCGGGAGTGCGGACGGCTTGCCAGTTAGAAAGTGATAGAATAGTCTCATTTATATTCCGATACAGTGAACACTCATCTATGAAAGTTGAACTGGTCACCTCCCTGAAACGCCAGGCAACAAAAATACTGGCAGACCTGCGCGCCACCAAAGAACCTGTGCTGATAACCGAGCATGGCAAACCTTCCGCTTACCTGGTTGATATTGAAGACTATGAGTTTTTACAGAACCGCCTGGCGATTCTGGAAGGTATCGCCCGCGGTGAACGGAGTCTGGCAGATGACTGAACAGCTTCTCATAGTGAGTGAGAAAGATGCGAGCCTAACTGATTTTCTGAAGAAATCTCCTTTTTCGGATGAACCCGATGAGGGCGTGAATTTCATCCGAAACAAGGACCTACCCAGAGATCCCGAGCTATATGAAGTACCTTCTGAAAAGCTAATGCGCTCCCAAAATATGCAAAAATCGCCCACCCAGGGCGTGTTTGACTGACCAAGTTCCGTGCACGCAAGCAGGCGGTTTATGAGCGTTCTCACCTTTGGAGAGAGATTGTCACATCCGAAAAGTAAATGGATGCACCGTTGTTACCCGCAACCTCAATGATATGAAGCAAAGCGGCGTGGAGCTGCTTAACCCGTGGAATACTGTTGCGCTCACGTAGCCTTCATGCTTTATTTGGCAAATACCAACCCTGTTGAGCCCTGCCACAATGCCAGAAATCTATATCGGTCTAATGTCCGGCACCAGCGTTGATGCCATGGATGCCGTCGCTGTATCGTTTTCGGGCTCAAAGGTCTCCATGATCGCCAGTCACTCCAGACAGCACTCCCCCCAGCTGAAAGAAGACATCCAGCGTCTTTGTCAGCCCGGCCCTGATGAAATCGAGCTGACCGGCAGGGTGGTTCCAGGTATTGCCCTGCTGTCAGCCGCCACGGTCAAGGAACTGCTGAAAAAAGCCAGCCTGTCCCCCGCTCAGGTGACCGCCATTGGCAGCCATGGTCAGACTGTACGACACAGGCCCGAAATTGGCTTTACCCTGCAACTGGACGACCCCAGCCTGCTGGCAGAGCTGACCGGCATTCCAGTGGTGGCGGACTTCCGTCGACGGGACATGGCCGCCGGAGGCCAGGGTGCCCCACTGGTACCGGCTTTCCACCACGGAGTGTTCACCAGCCCCACGGAACACCGGGTGGTGGTGAACATTGGAGGCATCAGCAATATCTCCATTTTACCCCCGGAGAACAGCCAGAGCCCGGTTGCAGGATTCGATACCGGTCCCGGCAACCTGCTGATGGATGCCTGGTGCCAACAGCATCTGCACCAACCCTACGACAAAGACGGCCGGTGGGCCGCGTCAGAACCCCACGATGACGCTCTGCTCAAAAGCCTGTTAAGCGATCCCTACTTTCATCGACTTCCCCCTAAAAGCACCGGCCGGGAGTTGTTCAACCCAGGCTGGTTGAAGCAGCGGTTAAAAGGGTTTGAAAAACTGTCAACCGGCCGGGTGCAGGCGACACTCTGCCGCCTGACGGCCCAGTGCATTGCCGATGGTATTCAACAATATGCCCCAGAAACCCGTGAAGTTTTTGCCTGCGGAGGAGGCGCCAACAACCTTACGTTAATGGATATGCTGGCAACAGCTCTGCCTGGTGTGAAGATAACATCCACCTCGGAGCTGGGTGTGGACCCCCAATGGGTAGAAGCGATCGCTTTCGCCTGGCTGGCCAGACAGCATATCAACCACCTGCCAGGCAACCAGCCTGCGGTGACCGGTGCATCCGGATTCCGTGTTCTGGGAGGACTTTATCCAGCATGAATATGAACAAAATCGGCATCATCGGTACAGGCTTTGTGGGCATGGCTGCGGCCTACTCTCTGTTTCAGCAGAAGCTCGCCAACCAGCTGGTTCTGGTGGATAAAAACAGTGCCCGGGCCCAGGGGGAAGCTCTGGACCTGATGCACGGTCAGCCGCTTGTGGGTCGATGCGATGTCCAGGCGGGTGATTACAGTGATCTGGAAGATGCCGGGGTAGTGGTGATCTGTGCAGGCGTCAGCCAGTCCAGCCCTGACGAAAGTCGCCTGGAACTTCTACAGCGCAACATTAAGGTGTTTGAATCCATTGCTGAGCAGCTGGATCAGCACGCTCCCGGAGCCATGCTGCTGATTGCCAGCAACCCGGTGGACATCCTGACCCAGGCCATGCAGCAATTGAGCAGCCGCCCAAGTAACATGATTGTTGGCACCGGCACCCTGCTGGATACCTCACGCTTCAGAACACTCCTGGCCAATCATTACGGCGTCTCGCCCCGATCCGTTCACGCCTATATTCTCGGAGAACATGGCGATTCGGAAATTCCGGTCTGGAGTTCGGCCTCCGTTGCTGGCCTGGCCATCAGGGGCAACACCATCAATGGCCGGGAATATGACCCCGATGCCATGGCTCGGATTGCCTCTCAGGTTCAGCATTCCGCCTATGAGATCATCGCCAATAAAGGGTATACCAACTGGGCCATAGGCCTGGTGATTGCGTACATTATCCGACAGGTGCGAGATAATCAGCGCAGCGTTATGCCGGTTACGGTGCGGCTGGACGGAGAATATAACCTCAGGGGTGTCTGCCTGAGCCTTCCTGCAGTGATTGGCAGCCAGGGGGTTGAAAGCCTGGTCTGCCCAGACCTGGATCAGGAAGAACTCAGAGGCCTCAAAGAATCAGCAGCTACTCTGCGGGACTACATCAACCAGCTGGGCATGAAATAAACGCCCGTCAGCCTCCTCAGGGAAAGCTGACCGGAAAAGAAATGCAGTAATGACCACAATAATGACAACGGGGGTGAGACAGACTGGCTGACAACAATGAAGGCATCAAATCGAAAACGATGAGCCGCAACCACAGGTGGATTTAGCGTTGGGGTTTCTGACCAGAAAACGGGAACCTTCCAGCCCCTCTTCATAGTCCACTTCCGCCCCCACCAGATATTGATAACTCAATGAGTCCACCACAATACAGGCCCCCCCCTTATTCACCAGGGTGTCATCATCCGCAATGTTGCTGTCAAAGGTAAAGCCGTACTGAAAGCCGGAACAGCCCCCTCCGGTCACATAAACCCGGAGCTTCAGACGGTCATCCCCCTCTTCTGCAACAAGATCACACACCCTGCGAGCAGCACTGTCGGTGACACTGATCGGTTCCGGTGTAATGGTTTCTACTACGCTCATTTATCCTCTCCGCGTCACTGCGTTTTACGGGCGTGAAATCAATTGTGCTAAAAAAACCATCGGGTTGTGGCCCTTGATAACCCAACAGCCTGGAGGGCAAAACCACCCTCCAGCTCTGACGCCATCGTGCCTTTCACTGGCAGCAGTGACCCGCACTCTTCGCACGTTTTTCAATGGCGTTATTATCAGAGTAACCTACTGTTTCAGTCAACTACTCACCGCGTCGATGACTTCCCCGGCAGCCTCACTCTCCTGACCTTTTTCAAGCAGGGGACGGGCATCGGCAAAACCGTTGGGGTGATGTTCCAGGCTGCCATTCACCTGGGAACCTCGGGTCATCTCAATCACGTTGTAATAAACATTCCCGGTA
Source organism: Endozoicomonas sp. Z74 (assembly GCF_057680865.1). Lineage (NCBI taxonomy): Bacteria > Pseudomonadati > Pseudomonadota > Gammaproteobacteria > Oceanospirillales > Endozoicomonadaceae > Endozoicomonas > Endozoicomonas sp. Z74. Next base: position 13,944 of record NZ_JBLYZI010000090.1, on the reverse strand, counting down.
ATGACCGCCCTGGAAGCCAGCTCAAGATGCTCTTCAGCCACCACATTGCCACGGACATGACCGTCAATCACTACTCGCTGTGCCCGGATATCCCCCTCAACACTGCCACTGTGGGCAATGGTCAGCAACCCCTGATCGGCAGAAATATCCCCCTTGACCCGTCCCTCTATATGAACAGCCCCGGTAAAACTGATGTTGCCTGAAATGCTGGTGTCTGATGAAATCAGTGTTGTGCTGTCATGCTTCCCGCCAGCATCAACCCTCGCTTTGTTCTTGCCGAACATCCGCCGCCAACTCCTTATCCCATTGATAGATTTTTTCGAAACTCTGAACAGCACCGCTTCTGATGCGAACGGCTACCTTGATTGCTTCCGGCTCAAAGCCCTCCGGCAGTTCAAAATCAAGGAAATCACGATCTCCAGGCAGTGCCTGAAAATACCGGAACCCCAGTGTGGTGGACATCTGTTCCAGCCCAGCCAGCTGCTGAAGCGACAATGACTTCTCGCCCCCTTCCTGTTTGCCAATCAAAGAGACCGTCAGGACCCCTTTAAGGAAGGGGTTGCTGCGGGCAACCTGAGACACCACCAGGCGAAAGCGGAATTTCCCTGCACCCTCCCCCTTCAACAAATCAAGGCCGGCGACCCGGACTCCAGTGGAAAGATCCTCCGGCGCCAGGATACTCTTGAAAAAAGCCAGCTCCTTGTTCAACTGCTCTTTATCATTCTCAAGCTTTTTAACCGTTAACCGGACCCGGTTGATGGCTTCGTGGTCGATCTTGCCAGCGCTTTCAAGTATGGCAACCCGCTGCTGAAGCTCCTTATTCTGGCCCCTGAGTTGACCGGCCTCTTGTACCAGCTCCTGGTTCTCAAGCTTCAGCTGTTGATTACTGCGACCGGCCTCACTCCCTCCAAACCAGTAAGCCGCCCCTATGGCCAACAGCAGGAACACCCCAAGCAAGATTCGGGTGCGCTGGTCACGGGAGGGGTCATGCCGAACCACTTTGAGATTGCCACTGTCAGGATGAAAAGCCATTCACCTTATTCCAAATCATCAGCCCAGAGGGTTGTCTGCAAAAAAAACAACTCACTAACAACTACCATAAACGGTGCCTGCGGGACTATACACAAGCCCAAAAAACATAACAAACCATCTGCAGGCCACCCTTCATCAAAACTCATCAAAAGGCTATTTGGCGCTATGGAACCTTGGCGGTATCATGCCCATCTGAACGCCCCGATATAAAAGAGACTCTGTAACGACCATGCTCGACCAATGGACAAGCCGCCTGGTTCGCCCTCCCCTGACCCTGGCTGCACGAGCCCTGAAACACACCGGCATAAAACCGGATCAGGTGACCCTTACCGGCTTCGTTATCGGTATTGCCGCCATCCCGCTTCTGGCTTTTGAGCACTATGCACTGGCACTGCTGGCCATCCTTTGCAACCGGATACTGGACGGCCTGGATGGCGCTCTTGCAAGGCTGGGAAAACCTACCGATGCGGGAGGGTTTCTGGATATCACCCTGGACTTTATTTTTTACGCCGGAGTGGTCTTTGGCTTTGCCCTGGCGTCACCGGAGCAGAACGCCCTGGCCGCGAGCCTGTTGATATTTTCCTTTATGGGCACCGGAGCCAGCTTTCTCGCCTATGCCGTCATGGCTGAAAAACACCAGCTGGCAGACCCGCGCTTTTCCCATAAATCTCTCTATTACCTGGGAGGACTGGCAGAAGGCACTGAGACCATTGGGCTGTTTGTGCTGTTCTGCCTTTTCCCGGCGTATTTCCCTCAGCTGGCGCTGACGTTTGCCATTATCTGCATACTGACAGCCGCCCTCAGAGTATGGGGAGGCTATCAGAGCATCTTTCTGGCCGAACAGAAGACGGAACAACAGGCTTGAGACAGGCTGCTAGGAGCCCTGCTGAACCCTGAGTTTGTGTTTGTGCCATTGCCCTACCAGGAAGTAGGCAATAATGGCCTGGATGATCCCTGAGGCCAGGAAGACAAGAATACTGTCTCCCCATTGGTGTCCGGGGTTGGCTTTGGTAGCCAGTGTTTCAGCCAGGAGGCCCACAAAAATCCCGGTCAGGGGCACAATATAGTTTTTACTGCGACCCAGGGACACGGCCACAACGGCCACCAGCAGAAAAAAAGGGTCCAGAAGAAGCACAATGCTTTGAGTCATAACAGAGCCCCTGAGATTAAGGAACCTCCATTCTATAGGAGCATGACAAGAGTCCAATATTAACAGTTTCCACACCGGCTCTCCGTCGATCTACCTGCCGGACAGGTACCCCCCACTATATAAACGCCATGCACTACTCCTCCAAATCATCAGAATGGATACCACACCGGTCAATGCCCGGGCCATTCTTTTCTGGCATCATTATTCAGCAACACTCCAACCAACAATAACGACAGCAGTATTCAGGGAAAGTTATGTACATTGTTATCCGCCATGCCCAGCCCGAAGACCTCAAAGCCATTGGCGAGTTTTTCCAGTACCCGGAGCTGGCACGCCAGACTCGACAGATTCCCTGGCGCAGCGAACAATACTGGTCATCAATGTTCGATACCAGCAGACACAACCCCATTCAACTGGTTGCTCTTTCATCCGGTCAGTTGCTGGGGCATCTTGGGTTGCACCTGCAGGAAAATCCCCGCAGAAAACACTGCGCCAGTTTCGGCATTACGGTTCACCCCGACGCCCAGCACCAGGGAGTGGGAACACGGCTGATGCAGGAAATGGTGGACCTTGCCGACAACTGGCTGAACCTGATCCGGATTGAACTGGACGTGTATACCGATAATGAACCCGCCATCGCCCTGTATCAGCGTTTCGGCTTTGAGATAGAGGGCACCTCCAGGTTTGACTGTTTTCGGGATGGAGAGTATGTCAGCAGTTATCGTATGGCCAGGATTAAGCCAAATCTAAAATAATCATCTCCCCCCCTCTCTAATAATCATTAGATGGGGGACTTGCCTTAAACGTGCCATCATATGCCTTATTGCCCGGTCACTCTTAATGCCCTCTCAACACAGACTCTCTTTCAATAAACCTCATTATTCTGCTTATTATGGTTTTCAGAATAGTTCGCCCAAACCACCTCTCCCAACAATGGCTTAAACGAATCCACTACAGCACTTCCAATGGCACCAGCGATAGATTCCACAACTTGTTCAAGCACCCCGTTATAAAACGCCACTCCTATTTCTGTCATTACAGCTTTCATCAACTGCCGCTGTTCCGAGATGGGTTTAGAAGCAAAAACCTCTTTCACAGAATCACCACTGTTTTTAAGCAGGTCATCCCTTTTTTTCTTGAGTTCAACTTCTGGCCAGCGTTCAACCTCTTGACTGACCACTTCATACAACGCCCTTTCGTTCTCATCCATACTCTTAAGCTTCGAAGCAAATTCCTCAGCATAATCACTCAATGTTTGAGTGATCTCCTCTTCCGAAGCACCCTTAACATCTACCCCCTGATCACCCCCAAAAACTGCGCCTGCAAAAAAGAGAATAAGCCAGGAAAGAAAAACGTCTTTTCTACAAAAGGTCATAAAGTGATTCCTCTTATTCAACCGACAAAAACAAAAAATAGCCAATAACACTGTTTTTTCAAATGAGCTTTGTCGGTTATTTACTTATTGAACACACTCAAAAAAATGCCCCTTAAGCACCAGAAAAAAGACAAATCAATCCTCTGTCGGTACAATGGCCTCCCTTTTCACCAGACAAGCGCAAACCATGGCAATCAACTGGTATCCGGGCCATATGCACAAGGCCAAAAAAGAGATCCGTGAAGCAATCCCGAAAATGGATCTGATTATTGAGGTGCTGGATGCCCGCATCCCCTTCAGCAGTGAAAACCCTATGGTGCCGTCACTGCGAAAAGACACCCCCTGCATCAAGATCCTGAATAAGAGCGACCTGGCCGACCCTGAGGTAACCCGGCAATGGCTGGATCACCTGAACAAAACATCCGGCGTGAAAGCCATTGCCGTTAACCAGCAGCAGCCGGATAAAATTCGGAATATTCTGGAGGTAGCCCCTGCCATGGTGCCCCACCGGAACCTTGAGATCAGCCCCCTCAAGGCAATGATCCTTGGTATTCCCAATGTGGGAAAGTCCACCACCATCAATACCCTGGCCAACCGCACCATCGCCAGAACCGGGAATGAGCCTGCCGTTACCAAGCAACAACAACGCATCAAGCTGCCCAACCACATCGTCCTGCTGGACACCCCTGGATTCCTCTGGCCAAAACTGGAACCGGAAGATTGTGGCTACCGCCTGGCGGCCACCGGAGCCATCAAAAGTACGGTGATTGAATTTGAGGATGTCGCCATGTATCTGGCCGAATTTCTGATGGAGTACTACCCGGAAGCCCTGAGCAAACGCTACCAGCTCCCCCACCTGCCAGAAACCGGAATTGAGCTGTTTGACAGCATCGGCCAACGACGTGGCTGCATGCGCCGGGGCGGTATTGCCGATACCCACAAGGTGGCGGAGATATTGATCAACGAACTCCGTGACGGGCAGCTTGGACGAATCTCCCTGGAAACCCCGGAGTTAATTGAGGCCCAGAAAGCAGCCAGCCAGTAACCCCCACTGTCGAGACAGGGCTGCCAACGGTTTGGTATCCCTGCTCTCCCCCTCTATACTGCTTGGATCCTTCTGATCACAGGAATCCAGGAACATCACCCCAATGAATAAGTCTCTGCCGTTAATAACAGCTCTTTTATTAACCGGGTTGGCATTGATTCTGCCTCTGGCCCTGCCCCAGCAAAGCCTGGCCGCTCCGACAGGTGCAGCAGCTCCCACAACTGACAGCGCCCAATCCAAAAAGAAAGAGGCTGTTGCTGAGGCCCCTTATAAGGAAGGCACTCACTACCAGGTGCTTGACCAGTTTCCAGCCTCTTCCGAGCCTACGGTCACCGAGCTGTTCTCCATTTACTGCGGAGGCTGTTATCGATGGGAAAAAGGTGCCCTTGGCACCCTGAAAGAAAACCTGGCCAAACGCAAGATTGAGTTCAAACAGGCCCATATGTTTTTTATGGGAAAGTACGGCAAGCAAGCCACCACGGCGCTCGCCATGACCCAGGGCACAGAACTGTATGAACCGGTCAAGAAGGCCCTGTTCAATAAAATTCATGTGGAGCGAACCGGGGACTGGAAAAATGACGATGATTTTTTCAGCACCCTCAGCAAAGCAGGCTTGACCCGAAAAGCGTTTGAGCAACAACAGAATGGCCCGGTAGCTCTGAAAAGCGTTCTGGACTGGAACCGGTATTCGGGCAATATTGATGCGGTACCCAGCTTTGTGGTCAATAACCGCTACTTGGTGAAGACGGGGAGCATAAAATCCTTCGATGAAATGGATCAGCTGATCGCCTGGCTGACAAAATTGCCAACAACAGCCAGCCCCACCAAGCCGAAGGCCAGTGACGGTGCTCCAAAAAGCAGTGCTGAAAACGCAGGCCCTCAAAAGAAAGGGGGTTAACTGGAATGCATCGGAGATCCTGAAGGAACCCTAAGGACCTTATGGGCCCTATGGGCCTTAAGGCACCCTACGCCAAGCACAGTAAATCAACATAAAGTTTCCTCAAAGAGGCTATATCCTCCACTGCAGGTTGGGTATATTGACGCTATAGAAATGCGCCTTCTTAACAAACAGCTGAATGGAGACTCTGACTGTTGACTCGTGAACGCTCATCGGGACTCTGGCAATCCCTTATGGACACCCCGCTGCAGACCCTGCATCGATGGCAGGCTTCCCGCCTGACCTGGCTGCTAATGCTAGCCACCGCAATGTTTCTGGAACTCTGTGCTCTTGGCTTCCAGTACATTCTTCACATGGATCCCTGTGAACTCTGCGTCTACCAGCGTCTCGCGGTACTGATGCTCGCCGTTGCACCATTGATCATTTTTGCCTCTCCAGGCAATCCGGTGTTGAGAGTTGTGGGATACGGTCTGTGGATAGCAGCTGCAGTTTACGGCCTGGACAGCGCCATTACCCAGACCGCCGATTACGCCGGATTTGATCCGTTTAATTCCAGCTGCAGCTTCCGGCCGGTCTTTCCCTTTGACCTGCCCCTTTACGAATGGATGCCTTCACTGTTTATGCCCACCGGCATCTGTGGAGCCGACGACTGGACTTTCCTCAGCCTGAATATGGCCCAATGGATGGTCATTGTATTCAGTATCTACCTGCTGGCAGCTGCCGCCTGTATTATCAGTTCGGTTTACTGCCTGCTGTTTCGCAGAAAACACACCTCATAAACCTGAAAGCTTCTCAAACGACAGCCCTCCAGGGCTGTCACCCACAAAGTAAAACTTTACTTAATAAAACCTCCTCCTCCCCCAACCCCTGCCTTACCCCGCATACACAAAGACAAACTCAGGTAAAAAATTACACAAACAGCTGCTCAAAATCACAACCAACCCCAAATAAAGCAATCAAAACTCACAACATGATCCAGATCAATCACTTCAAAGGTTTAACTCTTTACCATATTTAGTAAATTTTACTTAATTATCCTCCACTATAAGGGGACGGTACATGTCGGGCAACAGGAAAGTCATTGGTTTCGGAGCCATGGTCATGATGGTTATGACCGCTGTTTTCGGGTTCCGTAATGTCATCAATCAGTACGCGATGATTGGCCCATCGAGTATGACGCTATGGTTCCTTGGCACTCTGATCTACTTTCTGCCCCTGGTTCTCATGATGTCAGAATACGCCAGCGCCAATAACGGGAAGGAAGGAGGGGTATACAGCTGGGTTGAGTCCACAATGGGTCCGAAGTTCGCGTTCTTTGCGTCCTGGACTTACTTCTTTGCCAATATTTTCTATTTCGCAACAGCCACTTCCAACATCCTGGTTTACGGCAGCTGGGGGCTGTTTGGCCGGAATATCTTTGGTGATAATGCTGGAATGACTTTATCCGCCGCATGTATTGCCCTGTTCTGGGTCAACACCTGGGTATGCACCAAAGGAGTGAAGTGGCTCTCCAGGCTGACCTCAATAGCCGGCTCTGCGGCCTTAATGATGGGTTTTATCTTTATTGCTTTCGCCCTGATTTCGGTCCTGGTACTCGGCCATGAACCCGCCCAGGAAATCACGATTGAAAGCATCATGCCGCAAATCAACGACTGGGGCATGTTAATGACCGTTTCATGGTTACTGTTCGCTCTGGGCGGTGCAGAAAGTATCGGGGTTTATGTCAATGACACCAAAGGAGGCAACAAAACCTTTGTTAAAGGGGTGATCGTTGCCGCTCTGGTCACTGGCGGCCTGTATATCCTGGGAGCCTACGCCACCTCACTGGTTCTGAAGCAGGATGAAGTCGATCTCACCAACGGCATCTTCAGCGTCTTTATCCAACTCGGCTCCCAGGTGGGTATTGGCTCATGGATCGCCAACCTGGTTGGTGTCATCCTGATGATTACCGCTATTGGTGGCCTTGCTCTGTGGACAGCAGCGCCAGCAAAAATCATGTTCTCAGAACTGCCGAAGGGTCTGATGCCTGATGCTCTGGTAAAAACGGATGAACAGGGTACCCCTGTTAACGCCCTTTGGGCTCAGGCTGTGGTAGTAACGGTTCTGATGCTGATTCCCGGCATGGGTATCGACTCTATTGAAACCTTTATGCAGACCGTCATCAACATGACCGCCCTGAACTCTCTGGTTCCCATTATTTTCCTGATCATCGGTTACATGGCGTTACGGATAAAACACAACGACATGCCAAGGGCATTCAAGATGTCTCGAAGCAACTCCGTTGCCCTTGGCATCTCCGGACTGCTCCTGCTGATCTTTATTTCGGCTTCTGTTGTCACCTCCATTCCAGCCCCTGAAGTCTGGGAAGCCTATTTCAATGGCCAGGATCTTGGCTCCAATGCCAACCCATGGCTGACCCTTGGCATCAACTTCGGCGGACTGTTTTTCTACCTGGGCCTGGCCTGGGTGATGTATGCCCGGTTCGAGCGGAAACAGTGCCTGCAGGGGGAAGCAGCCCCCGCATTCTGAGCGCTTTTTTACCGTCGCTATTGATATCCACTTTTAAACAACCTGGCCGTTTTCCCCGGCCAGGTTTACCCGACAACCTTATTTTCATTGAAGCCAATTAACCATGCCTGCTGTCGTATCCGGTTTGCCCAAATCCCTTGAACTGTACGAAGAAATCAACCACGTTCCTGCCGTGATGGAAGACCATCGAATCAACGGCATCAACAAAGAAGCCCCCAGGCCCCATGCCTTTCCTTTCACCCATGAGGCACTGGCCATTAACAACCAGCCGGAAAAAGCCGGCAACTACCTCTCCCTGAACGGTCTCTGGCAATTTCATTGCGCCAGAAACCCGGAAACCCGCCCAAAAAGCTTTTACCGGGAAGACTATGATGTCTCAGGCTGGGACAGCATTCAGGTGCCGGGCAACTGGGAAGCCCAGGGCTTTGACCGGGCGATCTACCTGGATGAACGTTTTCCCTTCACCACCAAGTGGCCCACCGTTCCAAGAGACTACAACCCGGTAGGCTCTTATCGACGTACATTTACCCTGGATTCCCGCTGGCAGGGTCGGGAGATCTTCCTGCAACTGGCTGGCGCGAGAACAGCCACGTTTATCTGGATCAATGGTCAACGGGTAGGCTACAGCCAGAATGCCAAGAATCCGGCGGAGTTCAATATCACTCCCTACGTTCGCGAAGGTGAAAACGCCATTGCCCTGGAAATTTTCCGCTGGTCCAACGCCAGCTATCTGGAAAAACAGGATATGCTGGATATGTCCGGACTGGAGCGGGAAGTCTTTATCTACTCCACTGGCAAGAGCCGTATTTACGACTTTCACTGCCGGCCAGAGCTGGATAGCACCTTCAGCCAGGGCTACCTGAGCCTGAAGGTAGACCTTAAACATTACAGCCAGAGCCCCGATGAACTGACCCTGAAAGCACAGCTTCTGGACGATGCCAACGGGTTTACCCCTATAGTCTGTGAGTCTCACCGATTTACCCGGGAACCGGAAGATCAACAACTGTCTTTCAGTGCCGAAGTGCCCACTCCCCGCCTCTGGAACGCCGAAACGCCAAACCTTTACACCCTGCTGCTCACCCTGACCAACGACCAGGGCGTGATCATAGAAACCACCAGCCACAAAATTGGTTTCCGGCATATTGAAATCATTGACGGTCAACTGACCGTGAATGGCAAGGCCATCAAAATCAAAGGCGTTAACCGCCATGAGCTGCACCCAAAACTGGGCCATGTGGCTACCGAAGAGACCATGCTCACCGATATCCGCCTGATGAAAGAACACAACATCAACGCGGTGCGTACCAGCCACTTTCCTTGCCATTCCCGGTGGTATCAACTGTGTGATCAATACGGTCTCTACGTAGTGGACGAGGCCAATATTGAATCCCACCCCCTGGCACTGAAGCCAGAAACCCAGATCGGCGACACCGACTCCTGGATCCCGGCTCATCTGGATCGCATGCAGGCCATGGTAGAACGGGACAAAAACCACGCCTGTGTCATTATCTGGTCCATGGGCAATGAAGCCGGCAAAGGCTGTGTTTTTGAAACCCTTTACGACTGGGTCAAAGAAAAGGACGGCAGCCGTCCAGTTCAATACGAACCCGCTGGAGAAGCCCCCTACACTGACATTGTCTGTCCCATGTATCCAACCCTGGAACGCCTGTCAGAGTTTTCCCAGAAAAACGACGGAAGGCCAATGATTATGATCGAGTATGCCCACGCCATGGGCAACTCGGTGGGCATACTGAACGACTACTGGAAGATCATTGATAACAGCCACTGCCTGCAGGGCGGGTTTATCTGGGAGTGGATGGATCACGCCCTGGAAATGACCAATGAGAAAGGTCAGAAATTCTGGGGTTATGGCAAGGACTATCACCCGGATATGCCCACGGATGGCAACTTTATGAACGATGGCCTGGTGGCGCCGGATCGCACCCCCCACCCCCATATGGCGGAGGTTCGAAAAGTCTATCAACCGGTGCGCTTCCATGAAACGGACGCTGCTGCGGGTTGTTTTGAGGTGGAAAACCGTTACGACTTCATCGGTCTTGACCACCTTGATATCCGTTATCAGATCAGTGCCGATGGCGTGGAAGTGGCTAGCGGTAACCTGGGCTGCCTGTCCGTTGAACCCGGAGAGCGCTGCCCCATCAACATCCACTTTACCCCCGAGTTGGAAGCCCGGAAAAAAGAGGCCAACAAGGAATATCTGATCACCCTGAGCGCAGTGAGTAGAAACGAAATTCCATTACTGGGCTGTGGTTTTGAGACCGCCTGGGAACAGTTTAATCTCACCCCACGCCCTGACAGTCGGCGACCAGACAACACATTACTCCTCCCGCTGAAGCCACTTACGGTTAACAGGGATGACAACACCCTGAAAGTGTCTGGCAGTCACTTTATGGTGACGTTCAATCATCACAGTGGCGAGATGAGTCAGTTTGTTGTTGAAGACCGCCCATTCATTCGAACAGGCCTGGAACCCAACTTCTGGCGGGGGCTGACCGATAACGACCTGGGCGCAAAAGCCTTTGAGTGGGCGGATATCTGGAGAGTGGCCGGAAAAGAGCGCCGCCTGTCTTCCATAGAGTGCCATGAAGTCAGTAATCACAAAGTCATCATCACCACCCATTTTCAGCTGCCCACCGTCAGCAGCCAGTACACCTTGTCTTATACGGTGTTTGCCGATGGCGAGATGCGGGTCGAGGCCGAATTCACGCCCGGGGACAAAGCACTCCCAATGATGATGCGATTCGGCCTTCAGTTAACGCTGCCACCGGAGTTCCAGTTTATCCAGTGGTTTGGCCGGGGCCCGGTAGAAACCTATTCCGACCGGAAGGGGGCAAAAGCGGGGATTTATGGTGGCACTACCTGGAAGCAATTCCACGCCTACCCGAGACCTCAGGAAAGCGGCAATAAAACCGATGTGCGCTGGGTCCGCCTGGTGGATCGTAATGGCATTGGCCTGGAGGCCATTGCTGAAGAAACATTGCTGAATACCAGTGCCTGGCCGTTTGCGGCTGAAGAGCTGGATTTTGTCGCCGACGATGGCAGCATGGGTGCCTCTGGCTTGACACCCATGACCTGCAAGCACGGCGTGGATGTTCAACCCGGCAATCTGACCACCTGGAATATCGATCTGGCACAGATGGGCACAGGTGGCCAGAACTCCTGGGGATCACTGCCACCAAAAGACTATCAGTTACCTGCCAGACCTTACCGTTATGGCTTCCGGTTAAGGCCAGTGGGATTTGAGAGACATTAAAGCCTTCTATAAACAGCGGATCCCACCATTCACTGGATTGAAAAGTGAAATCCGCCCTATCAGTAAAAAGCAGTGTGTTTCCTCATCATTCATAGCACTGGGTGCAAAGAGTGAGAGCAACACACTGCTTTCCATTCACCATGGGTATTGATACCCGTCAAACCTGAGCCGTACGCCCTCCTTCAACCGGAGCTGACGCTGTTCCAGACTGCCGGGGAATTCGGATATCCTCCACCAGGTTCTGAATCTCCTGGGGTGGGGCTGCGGTCAAGTGACAGACCACCAAAGAGACCGCCAGGTTAATCAACATGCCAAGGGTACCAATCCCTTCCGGAGACACCCCAAACCACCAGCCTTCCGGAGTTCCCCCCAGGAATTTGAAGTAGATGATATAGGAAGCGGTAAACACCAGCCCCACCACCATGCCGGAAACAGCGCCCTCACGATTCATGCGCTTGTAGAAAATACCCAACAGAATGGCTGGGAAGAAGGAAGAGGCCGCCAGGCCAAAGGCAAAAGCCACCACCGACGCCACAAAGCCCGGTGGATAGATCCCAGCCAGCCCAGCCACGCCAATGGCCGCTGCCGCGGCAATACGCGCTGCCAGAAGCTCCTGTTTATCGGTAATGCCCGGCATCAGGTTACGCTTGAGCAAGTCGTGGGAGATCGACGTGGAAATCACCAGCAGCAGACCCGCTGCAGTAGACAACGCTGCCGCCAGGCCACCCGCTGCCACCAGTGCGATCACCCAGCCGGGCAGGTCGGCAATCTCCGGATTGGCCAGTACCATAATATCCCGGTCCACATACAGCTCATTATCGTTCGCGGTGGTATTATTAGACACCAGTCGCTCACCACTGGCTCCCCGCTCATTGGTGAACTTGGGCTTGCCTTCTACCGGCGAACCCGGATGGTACTGAATCTTGCCGTCGTCATTCTTATCCACCCAGGCCATGAGACCGGAGTTTTCCCAGTTGGAGAACCACTCCGGGAGCTGTTCATATTCAGCACCGGATACTGTTTGCAGCAGATTAATGCGGGCAAAGCTGGCCACTGCCGGCGCCGTGGTATAGAGCACCGCAATAAACAACAATGCATAACCCGCAGATTTACGGGCATCACGGACCGTTGGGGTGGTAAAGAACCGGACAATAACATGGGGCAGGCCTGCGGTTCCCACCATCAACGCCATGGTGATAAAGAACACATCAATGGTGGACTTGGAACCATCGGTATACTGGGCAAAACCCAACTCCTGGGATAAGCCATTGAGCTTTTCCAGCACCGATAGCTGGGAACCCTCCACCGTACTGCCAAAGCCCAGCTGAGGAATCGGGTTGCCGGTAATCATCATGGAGATAAAAATGGCGGGCACAAGATAGGCAAAAATCATCACACAGTACTGGGCCACCTGGGTATAGGTGATGCCCTTCATACCTCCAAGCACCGCATAAATAAAGACAATCCCCATCCCGATGATCACCCCGGTGTTGATATCCACCTCAAGGTAACGGGAGAAGACAATGCCCACCCCACGCATCTGACCCGCCACATAGGTGAAGGAAATAAAGATAACGCAGATCACCGCCACGACCCGGGCGGTCTGGGAATAATAGCGTTCAGCCACAAAGTCCGGCACGGTAAATTTGCCAAATTTGCGCAGATAGGGTGCCAGACACATGGCCAACAATACATAGCCACCGGTCCAGCCCATCAGGTACATGGCACCGTCACGTCCCATAAAGGAAATGATACCCGCCATGGAAATAAACGACGCGGCCGACATCCAGTCTGCCGCCGTTGCCATGCCATTAGCCACCGGGTGAACGCCTCCACCAGCCACATAATAGTCTTTGGTGGAACCGGCCCGGGACCAGATCGCAATACCGATATAGAGAGCAAAAGACAGGCCCACGAACAGGAAAATCAGAGTCTGGGTTTCCATATCACTGACCCTCCTCATGAACGTTATATTTTCGATCCAGCTTGTTCATCCACCCGATGTACACAAAGATCAGGATCAGGAAGGTATAAATGGAACCCTGCTGGGCAAACCAGAAACCAAGGGGGAAACCACCAAACTGGATCTTGTCCAGCTGATCAACGAAAAGAATACCGCAACCGAAAGAGACCACGAACCACACTGTCAGCAATGACAGTAGAATACGAACGTTTTCTTTCCAGTAAGCGGCAGCCGCCGCATTACTATCTGACATGAGCTTACTCTCCTGAGCATGTTGTTATTGTTATGACGGAACGCTTCAGACAGTAGCAGATGTAAAGAAAAGAACCTCTTAGACTTTAGGCTAATGCTTCGCTGGGTCGGGGTTATCAGGCAGTAACGCCGAAGCTTTACCTTTATTCGCTATGGCAGCGGCCAGATCACTCTCAATGACAGCAAGGCAACTACGGTAATAGTTCTTGCAAGCACGGCTATGGGCAGCGGCAATCTGGTGTTTAATTGCTTTATGAAGCTTGTAAATGGATTGGCTGTCTACATCGGTTCCCCTTAAATGCATTAGTTCAGATCTGATCTGACAATTCCCTCTTCAAAAAAGGGAAGGGTTACCGATTTAGATAGAGGGTGAAATCACTGAAATCTAAATCGTAAAAAGGTAACCCTTATGATTCATACTAATCA
>NZ_JBLYZI010000089.1:0-25251 GCF_057680865.1 Endozoicomonas sp. Z74 | reverse complement strand
TGATTAGTATGAATCATAAGGGTTACCTTTTTACGATTTAGATTTCAGTGATTTCACCCTCTATCTAAATCGGTAACCCTTCCCTTTTTTGAAGAGGGAATTGTCAGATCAGATCTGAACTAATGCAATAACCTGTAGCATTTCAGACCTGGCCTGACAGTTACCGATGTTCAATTATGGAAGTTCAGGCTTAATCAGCCGGAGTCTCATCGTATTTCTGCTGTTCTTTGATTTCTTCAACCCACCTGAATACTTCAGCCACCGGTTCGATCAGTTCACCGGGAATATAGTCGGTGATATTGAGGTCAAATAATGCATGGGCCAGGGGCACGTTTTCCAGAACCGGGATGCCTTCCTTTTCTGCGATTTTGATAATGAACCGGGCATGGCCACCACGACCTTTTACTGTAACCATGGGGAGCGGGGTCTGATCTTTCCGATAGCGAAGACCGATTGCCAGATGGGTCGGGTTCTTGATGACCACATCGGATTTGGAGGTATTTTCCGCAGAGTTCAGAATTTCCTGGTGAATCTCCTTCCGCTTGCTTTTGATTTCAGGGCTTCCTTCACTCTCTTTGTACTCTCTTTTTACTTCGTCCTTGCTCATGCGGTTCTGCTTCATAAAGTTATGCCGTTCGAACAGGTAATCCAGAACTGCAATCACAATAAAAGCGACCACAGAATAAAGCAGCAGCTTTTTCAGGAGGCTGCCGGTGACGGGAAGAATGCAGGAACTGCCACAATAGGGCATGTCCACCATGTCACCGATACTGGTGTAAATGACGTAATAAACCACGAACGATAGAAAGATGATTTTGATGATGGATTTGAAAAATTCCACCAGGTTTTTCATTGCGAATATTTTTTTCAGACCACCAATCGGGCTGATCTTCTGGATATCGGGTTTAATGGATTCGGCGGCGAACAGAATGCCGAATTGCAGAACATTACCGGCAATGGCTGAGATCATGGAGGCCGCCACCAGGGGAATAATTAATTCCATGGATTTTTCCAGAATGCCTTCGGTGACAATTTTAAAGGCTACAGCAAAGGGCTCGTTATACACCTGCGCTGGCAGTAACACCATCTCTTGAATGGCATTGATAAACGTATCGCTCATGGCCCAGAGCAGGGCGAGCACCGCAATCAGGCCCAGGGTCCCCGACACCTCCTTGCTTTTGGCTACCTGGCCTTTTTTCCGGGCATCCCGGAGTTTTTTGGGGGTGGGTTGTTCGGTTTTTTCGGCACTCATTTCCAGAGTACTCCCAGGGAATCAAATAACTGGGGAATGCCCATCATGTGCTTGCGCGACAACTCCATAATGGTGGCGACATACACCACCAGAATCGCTGCAGCGACACCGGACTTAATCGGCATGGCAAGGATAAAGACGTTAAGCTGGGGGGCTGACCGGCTGATCAGGGCAACGCCGAACTCAGTAATAAACATGGAAATAATCACCGGTGCGGACAGCCACATGGCCAGACCGATGATCAGGTCAAATTGATTCAGGAAAAAGCGAGCTGCTTCCTGGTTAAGGTGAGGGTAATAACTGAATACTGGCCAAGTGGAATAGCTCAGGAAAACGCTGTTCAACAGTAGCAGAAAAAGGCCGCTGGTCATGATCAGGGCAATAAATGCTTGGGAAAACAGGATACCCATAGGGGACGTTTCGGCTCCTGAGAAGGGGTTCATGGTGCTGGCCATGGACGCACCCCGCTGGTTATCAATGAAGAAACCGGCAGATTCCAGAGCCCAGAAAGGAATGGCGACACAGAAACCGATAATGGCTCCAATGAAGACTTCCTTCATGACAATGGCGCCCGTGATGTAGATAGAGAGGCTTTCCTCAGGTTTGGCTTCGGCGAGCATAGGGTGAAGAAATAAAACCAGTGATGCTGCTATGCCATTGCGAATCATGGCGCCCCCAAGGTTTTTTTTGTGCAGCAGAGGCAAAACAGTGAACAGGGCAACAATGCGGGGCATTCCCATTGAAAAGACATAAAACCAGTCCTTTATCTCATCAATGGGCAGAATCATGGTCTAGATCTCCGCGATCATTTTCATGATGGCCAGAGAAAAATGGTAAACCTCCAGCCCCATCCATCGGGCCGTGGCAAAAATGCTGATGATGACGGCAATCAGCTTGAAGGCAAAGGGCAGGGTCTGCTCCTGAATCTGGGTCAGGGCCTGGATCAAACTGATTAACAGCCCCACCGCCGAGGCGGCAATAATGGGCGGCATGGAAAGCAGCAGTGTCAGCATCAATGCCTGGGCAGTCAGGGTGAGAACATGTGGGTCAGCCATAACTTATTACCAGGGCGTGTATCAGTCTTGTCCAGCCATCCAGCAGTACAAACAGCAACAGCTTAAAAGGCAGGGATATGGTCATGGGCGAGACCATCATCATCCCCATGGCCAGCAGAATGTTGGAAACGATCAAATCGATGATGATAAAAGGCAGGTAGAGCAGAAACCCGATTTCAAAAGCCTTGGTCAGTTCGCTGATGCAGAACGAAGGCATCAGGATAATCAGGTCATCACCGGACAGCTGGGTCTGGTATTTTTTCGGCCAGAGAACCCGGGCGGTTTTCAGGAAAAAGTTGCGCTCCCTTTCAGTGGTGTTTTTTTTCAGAAACTCCCGATAGGGGGATACCACCATTTCCACATTTTCCATCCAGGTCCAGTCTTCGTCGGTCTGGAAGCTGATGTTTTCTTCCTGGATGATATCCCAGGCTTCAAACCCTACCGGCGCCATAATGTAAAGGGTCAGGATAATCGCCAGGGCATTCATGGCGATGTTCGGGGGGATTTGCTGAAGACCGGTGGCGTTTCGGAGAATGGAAAAAACAACAACCAGTTTCAAAAAGGAGGACCCCATGACCGCGGCAAACGGTATCAGCGCCATAAGCGCCAATGGGATCATCAAGTAAAATGGACTGGTTAAATTGAGGACGCCGCTTTCCATAGTCGCCTTCTGTTCATCGCCCCCTGCTTCTGGTCAGGGGCTGGTTTTATGGGCTACAGCTGTGCTCAGTCACCTGGGGATACCTGAAGAGAATCATTTATTCAGGCTGGTAATGCGTGCTCCCAGTCGGTTATCAATCTGTACCAACTGGCACTCGGCGATCAGTTTCCCATTGGCCCGGATTTTCACAGGCTGCTCAATTGGGCGGTCCAGCTCAAAAACAAAGCCAGGTTCCAGAGCTTGAAGCTGGTCTGCACTGAGCTGCTGGCGGCCAATCTCGAACAGCAGGTCCACATTGATGTCCGCCATATTTACGCCTGCCAGGCCTTCCTGGACGCTGCCTTCGGGCTCTTCGTTCAGTGAAGCCTCATCAGGCATTTGCTGGTCATCCACAGGCTGGTCATCAATAGCCTCGTCATCCATAGTGTCCACCCTTTGTTTGACGGTGATTTGGGTGCCGTCGGCTTCGCCCAGAAATGCGTTGGAGCGGCTGGTACGAATAATCAGTTGCTGACCGGTGACGTGTTGCTTCAGAAAAACAATGTCACCGCTTTCCAGCTGGCTGAGCTCTTCCCTGGACAACTGGGTTCTGCCCAGTTCCAGGCTTGCCCAAATAGGTATATCGGGCATTTCTCCGCCGATATGAGGAGGGAGTCCTTTCAGCAATTCAAAAAGGGTTGGGTTAGTGGCGACCAGGGCCTGATAGCGTGTGTCGGCGATATTGATGGTCAGTAACAGTTCTGCTGTCCCTGAGTGCCCTTTAACCCGTCTAAGACCCAGGAATTCAATGGCGGTGCCGGTAGTTTGCTGAAGCTGGCTGAGAACCGGTGTCAGGATGTGCTGTAAAGCGGCAAGCATCAGCTCCCGGGGAAGGGCAAGCACTGCCTGGATGTCCAGGTTGTCAGGCAGGAGAGCATTCAGGAGAGACTTGCCCATAAATAGCTGAACGGGCTGGCTGCTGATTTCAAGGTCCATGCAGAGATCGGGTAGATGTCTGTCTCCGGCATGATGGAGGGATAAATGCCAGTTCTGGTCACCCACTGAAACCGCCAGCTCAGTCTGTCTTGAGCCTAACAGTTGTGATAACTGAAGCTGGGAAGGTGCTACAGCCGGGTAATCCAGAAGTTCTGCGGCCATGGTTCAGTCTATGCCCTGGGGTTTTGTGAGGAGCTGTCCTGGTCATTGTCCTCCGCTACGTACTGGTTGCGGGAACGACCATCGTTCTGTTGATTGTCACCACCGGACATATTGATGTTGACCTGAACTTTTTCATTGCTGAACCGTTCAGCCAGTGATTTCTGCAGGCTGGCTTCGTGCTGTGCCAAGAAGTTGTTGGCTTCCGCAGAGGTTGTGTTCAGCGTTACGGTCAGTTCGCCGCCGTGGCGCTGGATGCGGATTTCAGTGCCCGGCAGAATGTTGTCTTTCAGGGATATGCGAATTTCTGCGCCATTGATAGCGTCTTTTGCCGACACTTGAATCTGATCTGCCATTTTCTGCAGGGTGGCATTGATCTCTTTGACACTGCTGGCCTGCTGCATTTCCCGAATCTGGTTGTCGGCCTTGAGCTGTGTCTGGCTGGCACTGGCCAAGGCCTGCTCGGACTGGTCTTTGCCAAATTGGGACTGGCCCTCTCCGCCGCCCTGTTCCTTCTCCTTGCGCTCACCCACAGCGCCTTTTCCTGTTTTGCTGCGTTCAGCCAGCAGGCTCTCCAGGCTCTGGTCCTTGGTATCGCCTTTCTTCTCTTTCTCTTTCTTCTCCTTTGCCATGCGGTCGGCAAAGTCGCTGGCCTGTTTGTCGGAGACCTGACGGCTCTGCTTGTTGTGGTCCGTTTGCTGGGGAGGGGGTGTCTGCTGGGCCTGACTGCTCTGGTTAAGACCGTCCATGGGCTGTCTCCTATTCTTTTGACCTGACCGTAAACTCTTCCATCTCAAGGTCTTCGATGCGGGCGGCCTCTTTGGCGGCCTCTTCATCCAGCACCTTGGTGAACTCTTCAAATTTCTGAACCGCCTGCATTGCCTTCATATGGGCCTCTTTTGCTGCTTCCAGAGCCTGTTCTTCATCAGCCACTTTTTTTTTGGCCTCCGAAACGGCTTCTTCGAGAGAGACGTCTTTCTCTCTCATGACGGCCACTTTCTGCTTCAGCTGGTCCAGAGCATTCTGGCGGACTTCCATATTGATAATGTTATCGTAAAGGTTCTGTTCTTCTTTACAGCGCCAGTCAATGTACTCTTCCAGCTCCTGTTGTTTTTTCTGAACTTCCAGTTTGGCGGTTTCAACCCGGTTCTTGCATTTGCGGACTTCATCGTTGGCCGCCTGCTCACGAATGTTTTTAATCTTCAACAGTTCATGCAGCATGGGCTCAGATACCTATAACCTGCCGAAGCTGGGCCAGTGTGTCATCGAAGTTGGTGAACTCATCGGTGCGCTGGCGCAGGAAGTTGCGAATGGCATCAATCTTCTGAAGGGCTTCATCGGCGACGGCATCAGCCCCCTGTTTGTATTCGCCCACTTTGACCAGCAGTTCGATTTCTTCGAACTTGGCCATCAGCTCCCTCATTTTGCCGGCGGCGGCCTGGTGCTCCTTGTCAGTAATGGCATTCATGACACGGCTGGCACTGGCCAGTACATCAATGGCCGGGTAGTGGTTGGCGGCGGCCAGCTTGCGTGAAAGGATAATGTGGCCATCCAGAATAGAGCGGGTTTCATCGGCCACCGGTTCAGTCATATCATCGCCTTCCACCAGCACTGTATAAAGTGCGGTTATGGAGCCGACATTGGACATCCCCGCCCGTTCCATCAGTTTTGGCAGGGTGGCGAACACTGACGGTGGAAAACCCCGGCGGGTGGGTGGCTCACCGGCTGCCAGACCGATTTCCCGCTGGGCCCGGGCAAATCGGGTCACTGAGTCCATCAGGAGCAGAACCCGCTTTCCTTTATCCCGAAAATACTCAGCAACGGCGGTTGCGGTGTAGGCTGCTTTCGCCCTCTCCATGGAGGATTTGTCAGAGGTGGCGACGATGATGACGGATTTCTTAACGCCTTCCGGTCCCAGGTCATGCTCAATGAATTCCCGCAATTCACGTCCCCGTTCCCCGATCAGTGCGAGGACGGTGACGTCCACTTCCGCCCCCTTGACCAGCATGGAGAGCAGGGTACTTTTACCCCCGCCGGCAGCCGCGAATATCCCCATCCTCTGGCCTTCACCGCAGGTGAGAACGCCATCCAGTACTCTGAGCCCGAGAGGCAGCGGGTGGTCTATGATTTTCCGGGTCATGGGGTCGGGGGCATCGGCGTACACTGGATAGTGGGTTTCTGGTTCAATACCCGTAAAGGCGTTTGGGTCCAAGGGGTTGCCCATGCCGTCCAGGACATGGCCCAGCAAATGAGGGCCAACTCCTACGTGGTGTACTTTCCCGGTAGGAATCACTTCTGTGGTGGAGGAGATGCCCATGATCTCTCCCATGGGGGAAAGCACGGTTTCATGTCCCTGGAAGCCGACCACTTCGGCGTAGCCGCTGCGTTCATCTCCGGGGGTCACCAGTTCACAGAGTTCACCAATTTTTACCCCAGGGACAGCGGCTTTGATGATCATGCCCTGGACTTCAGTCACCCGGCCGCGAATATCAACCAGTCGACTGCTTTCCACGGCACCCTGAAGGGCATTGGTAAGGTAATTGAGAGCGTCGGCCAAATCCTTGTCTCCATTCTTTTCATAAGAGTTGTCATGGGCAGTCCGACTTCAAAACAGACGCATGATTTAAGTGTAGATAGAGGGATGAGAGAAGAAAGGAGGGAAAAGAGAGCCGGAAGCATAAAACATGCCTCCGGTAATAAAAAGGTACCTAAACCATCATGCCCATATCGCCTGGGCCTCCGGGGCCTTGCTGGGCGGGTGGCGGAGTTTTCTGGGCTGGGGCCGCAGCTTGATTGTTGTTGTCCAGCTCACTGATGACCCATTCCAGGGTGTTAACAAACTTTTCCAGTGTTGACTCAAAAGAACCGTAATCCACTGAGGCCTGGAGGGAACGAATCAGGAGAACTTCTGACTTGTCGTGATTCAGGGCCAGGAAGGCTCCCTGCATACTGTGATGCTGAAGGTTGAGTGACAGCATCTTTTCAAACAGCTCGGTTTTGGCGGTGTCATGGGCGTCCATGGGTTTGACGGAAGAGACAAATACCAGTGCTTCGTCTTCCTCCAGGTACTCCATGTTGACGATCAGCGTGTCATCAAAACAGAGACCGCAGGCGTCGTGCTCATTTAGACTGAGTTCTCCCAGGCCGATGCTCTGGGCAAAGTGTTGTAGATTTTCTTCTACATTCTGCTTGAAAGACATCTGGCCTTACCCTCCAATGGTATCCATAGTCATGCGTCGGTTAGTTCGATTAATTATCAGTATATATCGCCTTAGGCGGTTGTGTTGTTAAATACACTCTTGAAACCGTCATCGGCCAGTGCATCGGTTTTA
This sequence comes from Endozoicomonas sp. Z74, assembly GCF_057680865.1. Classification (NCBI taxonomy): domain Bacteria; kingdom Pseudomonadati; phylum Pseudomonadota; class Gammaproteobacteria; order Oceanospirillales; family Endozoicomonadaceae; genus Endozoicomonas; species Endozoicomonas sp. Z74. Next base: position 17,817 of record NZ_JBLYZI010000089.1, on the reverse strand, counting down.
TGACAGAATATAATGTTCGTTTTTTGGTGGAGTGGAAGATTGGTTGTGGGAACGGATGAATACTGGATGAGTATGGCTCTGCAGGAAGCGGAAAAAGGCCGGGACAAAGGTGAAGTTCCTGTGGGTGCGCTGATTGTGAAAGAAGGGCAGGTGATTGCCCGGGCTTTTAATCAGCCCATCTCCAGCTCCAATCCAGTGGCCCACGCCGAAATTCTGACGCTGGAGCTGGCAGGAAGGGCGGTCAATAATTACCGGCTGGTGGACTGTGATCTTTATGTAACCCTTGAGCCCTGTACCATGTGTGCCGGAGCGATCATTCACAGTCGTATTCGCCGCTTGGTCTATGGGGCCTCGGAGCCAAAGGCCGGAGCCATCTCCAGTGCTTCCAGGGTTCTTGAGCAGCCTTTTATGAATCACAGGGTTCAGGTGACCGGAGGTGTGCTGGAGACGGAGTGCAGTGCCATCATCAGTGATTTTTTTCGGGAGCGGAGGCTCCAGATTCGTGAAGAGAGAAAAAAGAAGCGCCTTTCACCGCCTTAATGGATTCGATGTAGTGGCCGCAGGCTTATAAAGTAGTCATTTATCCCTCTGGATAGCTGGTTTCTGCGGGGCGGTTTCGATTATCATAAGCAACCTTTGATTATCCCCCTGAGAAGAGAGGCTGCTGCATAGGACTGTGGAGATTGTTCTCGCCGATCAACAGGCCTGCTTTCTGGTCAATATCCGGCCTGGAGCAGGTTCGGCACGAATGTTTCCTTCAATGCACCAGCTCCAAAGAGCCCGAGGACAGACCTGAACATGCTGATACTGCGTGGCGCCCCTGCACTTTCCGAGTTTCGCAGCCAGAAGCTGCTTGATCTATTGCAGAACAAAGTGCCAGAGGTCACCTGTGTTGTTGCTGAATTCCAGCACTTTATAAAAACACAATCGGAACTGAGTGAGAAGCAGGAAGACATTCTTGCCCGATTGTTGACCTATGGTCCCAAAATTACCCAGGTCGAACCGGAAGGCGTCAGTTTTCAGACGCACTTTCTGGTGGTTCCCCGCCCAGGTACCATTTCCCCCTGGTCAAGCAAGGCAACCGACATCGCCCACAACTGTGGACTGGAAACCCTTCAACGGATTGAACGGGGAACCTTCTATACCCTTTTTTCCAGCAGTGAACTCAGCACAGATCAGCAGCAGTTGATCGAAGGCTGCCTCCATGACCGGATGACCCAGGCGGTGCTTTACCGGTCAAATGAAGCCGAATGCCTGTTTGCAGAAGCAGAACCTGCGCCCCTTATGACGGTGCCTGTGCTTTCCGGAGGGCGTGAGGCTCTTGCCTCGGCAAACCAGTCCCTGGGACTGGCCCTGGCAGAGGATGAAATTGACTACCTGGTGGACAGTTATAAAAAGCTGGAGCGGGATCCCAGTGATGTTGAGCTGATGATGTTTGCTCAGGCCAACTCTGAGCATTGCCGCCATAAAATTTTCAATGCGTCATGGACCATCGATGGACAGGAGCAGGACCTCTCTCTGTTCAAAATGATCCGTAACACCCATGCCATGAGCAAAGAGGGGGTGTTGTCTGCCTATAAAGACAACGCGTCCGTTATTGAAGGGTTCAAAAGCGACCGGTTCTATCCGGAAGCGGATAGCCGGAAGTACGGTTATACGTCGGAAGACATTCATATCCTGATGAAGGTGGAAACCCATAACCACCCCACGGCTATTGCGCCCTGGGCGGGAGCGGCCACCGGTTCCGGCGGAGAAATCCGTGATGAGGGGGCTACGGGTAAAGGCTCTAAACCCAAGGCAGGCCTGACGGGCTTTACCGTATCCAATCTGAATATCCCCGGCTATGAACAGCCCTGGGAACAGGACTATGGCAAACCCGGGCGCATAGTTTCCCCTCTGGATATCATGATTGACGGCCCTCTGGGTGGCGCCGGATTCAACAATGAATTTGGCCGCCCAAACCTCTGCGGGTATTTCCGGACCTTTGAGTCCCGGGTCAAAGGGCCAGCTGGCCACGAAGTCCGTGGTTACCACAAGCCGATCATGCTGGCGGGTGGCCTGGGCAATATCAAGGCCGAGCATGTGGAAAAAGGGGATATCCCGGTCGGTGCAAAGCTGATTGTCCTGGGTGGGCCCGCCATGCAGATTGGCCTGGGGGGGGGGGCCGCCTCTTCCATGACCTCCGGCGAAGGGCAGGAGGATCTGGATTTTGCCAGTGTCCAGCGTGACAACCCGGAAATGGAACGCCGCTGTCAGGAGGTCATTGACGCCTGCTGGCAACAGGGTGAGCAGAATCCTATTGCTTTTATCCATGATGTGGGTGCCGGAGGGCTGTCCAATGCCCTGCCTGAACTGGTCAGTGATGGTGGCCGGGGTGGTCATTTCCAGTTGCGGGACATTAATAATGATGAGCCGGGCATGTCACCACTGGCGTTGTGGTGTAACGAATCCCAGGAACGTTATGTTCTGGCGGTGGCAGCAGAAGATCTGTCCCGCTTTGAGGCCATCTGTAAAAGAGAACGCTGTCCTTATGCGGTGGTGGGTGAGGCTATTGAGAACCCGCACCTGCTGGTGGAAGACCGTCATTTTGGCAATCAGCCGGTGGATATGCCCCTGGATGTGCTGCTCGGCAAGCCACCCCGCATGCATCGTGAGGTGAAACGGCAACGGTTCCAGCGTGAGGCTCTGAACCTATCGGGTATCCGGTTGGAAGAGGCGATGGAAAGGGTGCTCAAGCTGCCTTCTGTGGCCAGTAAGAACTTCCTGATCACCATTGGTGACCGCACGATCACCGGTCTGGTTAATCGGGACCAGATGGTTGGGCCCTGGCAGGTTCCGGTGGCCGATTGTGCCGTCACCGCTGCTTCCTTTAATGGGTATACCGGTGAAGCCATGGCCATGGGAGAGCGGACGCCGCTGGCCCTGATTGATGCCCCTGCTTCCGGCAGAATGGCGATTGGCGAGTCGATTACCAATATTGCCGCAGCCAATATCAAGCAACTGGGCGACATCAAATTGTCTGCCAACTGGATGGCGGCGGCAGGCCACCCCGGTGAAGATGAGAATCTGTACGACACTGTCAAGGCAGTGGGGATGGAACTCTGTCCGCAACTGGGCATTGCCATACCGGTGGGTAAGGACTCTATGTCCATGAAGACCCAGTGGCAGGATAATGGCGAAGAGAAAAGTGTGACTGCGCCACTTTCACTGGTGATTTCCGCCTTTGCCCCGGTACAGGATATTCGCAGGACGGTCACACCTGAGCTGAGAACGGACAAGGGGAATACGGATCTCCTGCTGATTGACCTGGGTCGGGACCAGAACCGTCTGGGTGGCTCAGCCCTGGCCCAGGTATTTGGTCAAATGGGGGATGCTTCCCCGGATGTGGACTCCCCCGAGGATCTGAAAGGTTTTTTCGATGCCATTCAGGAGTTGATGAACAAGGGGCTGCTGCTGGCCTACCATGATCGGTCGGATGGCGGCCTGTTCACAACGCTGATGGAAATGACCTTTGCGGGTCACACGGGCATTGCCATTGATCTGGATAAGCTGGCCGGTGACCGGGATATGCTCATTCCCGCCCTGTTTAATGAAGAGCTGGGTGCGGTGATTCAGGTTCGTCATTCCGACAAAGGCAGGGTTAAGGACATTCTGGCCCAGCACGGTCTGGCGGCCTGCTCCCATACCATTGGTAAACTGGCCGAGGGCCAGCGGGTGACCTTTGGCTTCAATGGCTCTGAACTGATCAGTGAGAGCCGGATCAAGTTCCAGCGCTGGTGGGCGGAGACCAGTTACCGGATTCAGAGGATGAGGGACAATGCGGAATGTGCCCGGCAGGAGTTTGATAATCTTCTGGACGACCACGACACAGGTCTGCATGCTTCACTGCCTTACGATATCTCCGTGGATGTGGCGGCGCCTTACATTGCCACTGGTGTGCGCCCGTCCATTGCCATTCTGAGGGAGCAGGGGGTGAATGGTCAGGTGGAGATGGCTGCCGCCTTTGACCGGGCCGGGTTCAGTACTGTGGATGTGCACATGAGCGATATCCTCAGTGGGCACCGCAGCCTGGATGAGTTCAAGGGGCTGGTGGCCTGTGGCGGCTTTTCTTATGGGGATGTTCTTGGGGCGGGAGAAGGCTGGGCCAAGTCGATCCTGTTCAATGACCGTGCCCGGGAGCAGTTTGCGGCCTTCTTTGACCGCCGTGACAGTTTTTCCCTCGGGGTTTGCAACGGCTGCCAGATGCTGTCCAACCTCCATGACCTGATTCCAGGGGCAGAATGCTGGCCCCATTTCGTCCGGAATCAGTCTGAACAGTTTGAGGCCCGGTTGGCCATGGTGGAAGTTCAGAAAAGCCGCTCTATTTTCTTTGAGGGCATGGCAGGGGCGCGGATGCCTATTGCGGTGGCCCATGGCGAAGGTCATGCGGAATTTGCTGAGCCAGGCCATCCTGCAGTGCTGGATAACAACCGTCAGGTGGCTCTGCGCTTTGTCAACAACCAGGGGCGTCCCACCGTCCGTTATCCCTACAACCCCAATGGTTCAGTTCAGGGAGTGACGGGCCTGACCTCTTCGGACGGACGGGTCACCATCATGATGCCTCATCCTGAAAGGGTGTTCCGTACCGTCCAGAACAGCTGGCACCCCGATGAGTGGGGGGAGGATGCGCCATTAATGCGCATGTTCCGTAACGCCCGGGTCTGGGTCGACTGACTCGTTTGTTAGTGAATCCGGAGTGCTGGCAGCGAGTACTCCGGAACCTTTTTATCAAAGCCTTTTCTAAACTATGTTGTTCATTGTTTATACCCATCGCCTTTCAAGCTGCTACTTTGTTGGCTGCGGTCGCTCACCCCAGTCACTTAGTTGATCTAAGCTCCTGGGGGCGCTCTTTTGCCGCCTCGTAGCGGCTTGAAATCCTTTGGGTATACCAAGGTTTCTTTGGGCTTTTTTTTTTGGAGATCTTAGCCATGATACAGAGGAAGACGGCGGCCTTTCTGGCCGCGCTTGTGCTGATATCGCTGTCGGGCTGTATGTCGGACACTACGGGCACTACCTACTCGAGCAGTGAAGCAAGACAGATGCAGGTGGTTCGCTTTGGAACCGTAGCGGATGTTCGCATGGTCAAGCTGGAAGGGACGGAAGGCGAAGTGGGTACCCTTGCGGGCGCCGCTGTTGGAGGTATTGCTGCTTCCAGTATTGGTGGTCAGCGGGAAGGTGCCATTGCGGGTATTGCTGGAGCAGTAGCCGGTGGTGTTCTGGGTCATATGGCGGAGAAAAAGCTCACCACCCAGCAGGGGGTTGAGTTGACCATTCGTCTTGAAGACGGTTCCTATATTTCTGTCGTTCAGCAGGCGGACCCCAACGCCCCGTTCAGTAACGGAGATCGGGTCAAAGTGCTCAGCCAGGGGTCAACCAGCCGGGTGGTTAAGGTTCAGTGAGCTTCGACCGGCATACGGTTGCGGTAATCGACCACGGCCAATCCTTTTTTCTCTGGTTCCAGCAGATAATAGGCAATGGTTGAGTGCTTCATGTTCTCAATCTCAAAAGGAATATTGGGCCTGAACTGAAAAGTGCCCAGATAGCGGGCCTGGGGGTAATCCTTCTCCAGGCGCTTTTGAACGATGGCGGCGTCATGGACACCCTCCTCTACGACAATGATTCCCCCCTTTTTCCTGAAGTCCTTTTCATCGAGCCAGAGGCTCTGGGAAGGCGTCAGGTTTGAAAAGGGGACAGTGTTCTGGCGGGTGTAGGCCGTCATTCCCATTACGTGATAATGAACTCCGCCAAGGTAGGGCAGGGGGCTGTCTGATACCTGCCCCCAGAGTTGTTCTGCCCTGGCCATCATCTCCCTTGCCGCAATGAATTCATCAGCCCGCCAGTAGTCATCCCGGAAATACGGTTTGTAATAGAGGTAACTGATTCGCAGCCCCCAGAGGAGGAAGCCCATCAGCAGGCAGCTGATGGCGGTTCTCCTGAAACGCTGTGAATCGACCTTTCGGTTCAGTAGTACTAGAAGTAACAGGGGCAGCCAGGCGAAGTAGGGCGTGGCCCAGCGTGGTACCAGTTTATCTGCGGTCAAAGCCCCCACCATCAGAGTCAGCAGTGTTGGACCCAGGGCAATGCAGTACAGATATCCTTTTTTGAATTGTGCACTGGCCTTGTCCAGGTTCCGGTGGGGTTGATCTTTTCTGGCCGTTCGGAGCAGGGGAATACTGAGCAGTAAAAAAGGAAGTACATTGCCGAGGCAGTTAATCAGAAAATCCAGGGGGGACTTGAAAAAAGCGCCCCAGGTTTTGACAACCGTCACTTCAGGGTGCTCAAAATAGATGTCGTCTACATAATGGAAGCCGGGGTAATCGTGCCGGTGCATCCAGATCAGGTGGGGGGCAAAAATGATCAGGGCTATTACCGCTGCGAACCAGGGGGCAGGGCTTTTCAGGCTGCTTCTTCCTTTAGGGGTGGCCAGGATGCTCAGGGCTATTGGTGCCAGAATGAGCACTGCCTGGTATTTGGTTAACAGGGCCAGGCCGGTGAGGATACCGGTGATTAGCCAGTATCGGGTGTACCCATACTGGACCGCGTAATAGCAATAAAGTGCTAGAAAGGCCCAGACCGTAAATTGCAGGGTATCGGGTGTGAAGCGCTCCGCCTGCTGGCTGTAGAACAGAACTCCCGTTAGCAGAAAGACCGATAGCGCGGCGCTTTGTGGATCCAGATACTCCCTGGCCAGTTGCCAGATGCCGATAAAGCTCAAGGCAATAGCCAGCTGCGCCAGCAGGTAAAGAGGGAGATCGGGGTTATCGGACAGGTTACCAAAAGTTGCCGTTAGCCATGCTGCCAGTGGGGGGTGTTTGTCGTACCCCCACTGCCAGAGATTTCCCCAGGAATAGCTTTCCAGGGTGTCATAGACGGGATTGGTTCTGACAGCCCAGGGACCCAGGGTCCAGACAGTGATTTGCAGCAGGCAGAGAGCCGCCAGCCACCGTTCCGGTTTTATTTCTGCAGTATGCGCACTGGATGAAGGGGGCGCTTGAACTTGATGATCAACCATAAAACCCTTTTGACCCTTGAGGGTGAGCAGATACCTCTTAGGGGCTGTTGAGGTTTTATCATGTGCTCAGCCAAAGCCAGCGCTTCCGTGGCTAGGCGCAGCAGCGCAGGAATACTCATGTCTTTCAAGCTGCTGCAACGACGTTACGGAAGTGCCGGCTTTGGCCCTTCGGGTGATTCGTAAAGCGGCCTTCCGACTGTGTTGAACTGGCTTGACGTAGAATAACTACGCGCTGCGCCAGTTCGCCTTGTGTAAGGCCGCTTTACGAACCACTGAACTCACGATAAAACCTCAACAGCCCCTGACAACTGTGAATCAATGAGGAAATGACCATCGGACGGTAAACGCTGTGGATTTTCCTCAAAACGGCAGCTCGGCACGCCCCGTGAATGAGGTGCTTTTTTTTTGAGCTGATAAGTATTTATAACAGGTAATTTGCGCGCTGCGCTATATTTTGCCACTGTGTCGATGGGTGAGCGGTAACGGAGGGGTCAGTTACGAGTGGGGAGCTTCGTTAGGCTGGCCCCCGAATCCGTGCAGTCAGAGATGAACTGGCTGCTCAGAAGGTAGTTGAATTCCTTATGCCGGGCTTCGCTGTGGTCGGGAAGAGGGGGCTGGCTATTATTCAGGCCAGGATGGCACATGATCAGTCCTCGATCCGGAAGCTGTTGTAACCACTGCCTCATCAATTCTGGGAAGGGCGCAGTGGGAGTCAGGGAGTAGACACCCGCAAAGGCACTATTGGTTTTCAGGCCAGCCTGTTGAAGGCCTGTCCGTAACGGCTTAGCACCAGACTGAACAATCACCCGGGTTTTCAGCCAGGAGACGCTGGAGACCATCGGGCTGACACTTCTCACCCACAGAGGAGGCAATGCCATCTTTCTGATAACCGCCAGCAAGGCTTTTCTTACGCCTGGTAAATGGTGAACATGCTGGTGGCCATCGATGAAGTCCGGTGGCGATCCTGTGATCTTAATGAAGTATTCAAGTTGTAGGGAGATTTCCTTCTCAAGTTCCGGGCCTTTAAGCAGGCCCAGATGGCTTCGGGAAAGCATCGGAAATAGTCCGGGAAGCCCCTTTTTGAAGGAAGGGCTGAGCCCGGGGCCTTCCGTGAAATTGAGGTGAAGCCCGATATCCAGGGAATCCCGGAACTGGATGAGTTCATGAATGTTTTCATGCCAGGCGGGTGCTGTCACCAGGCAACTGGTGGCCTGGATACGTTGAAGGCTGGCCAGTTTTATAATGGCTTCAGATACCCCCGGATGCATCCCGAAATCGTCCGCACAAAGGGTGATTCTTTTCATTTAAAGGCCCAGTATTTGCTCAGGGTGAAGGTGGCAAAGGGGACCGTTGCCAGAACAATAAAGCTGGCCAGCAGATAATTGAGGCTGGTGTAGGTCAGCAGCAATGAATACAGGCCCTGATTAAGGGCGAAGCTGCACAACAATTGAGTGATCAGAAACTTCATTGCGCTGCTGTGTAATGCGTGGCTTTTATGATTAAACGTCCAGAGACTTTGTCCCAGGTAACTGGCGATAAAAGCGAACAGAAAGGCGATGACATTCGCCCCAAGCGGGGGAAGGAGTTCTGCTTCGACTACAAAGTTGAGGATGCCCAGGTGGATGGCGGCAGCCAGGGATCCGACGAGGGCGAACTTGATCAACTGAGCAATGCCGCTTTTCATTCCTGAGTATGTCATTACGATGCGTTATCCCTGCCGGACGGCCCGGTGTTTTCTGAAGGGGCGGCGGAGTCAGGGGAAAAGCCGGTTTGTTTCTGAATCAGGTAGGGGGGGCGCTGCTTAACTTCATTAAAGATGCCGGCAATGTATTCCCCCAGAACACCAAGAGAGAGCAGCTGTATTCCCCCGATAAACGTCAATGCAACAATAACAGTAGGCCAGCCAGGCAGTTCACTGCCAAGTACTAAAGTGCGAAACAAAATATAAAAAGCGTAAAAGAAGGAAATAAAAGAGATCAGCAGCCCCAGGGCTCCCACCATGCGCAGGGGAAAAGTGGTAAAAGAGGTAATGCCGGACAGTGCCAGGTTGGTCAGCTTGCCATAGCCCCAGCCGGACTCTCCGGCCAGGCGGTCCTGCACTTCGAAGGGGACGCCAATGCTTTTGAAGCCGACCCAGGCATAAATGCCTTTCATAAAACGTCCGCGTTCAGGCATGCCTTTCAGGGCAGTGACTACTTTTTTACCCATAAGACGGAAGTCGCCGGCATGGGCTGGCACATCAATGCCTGTGCTGGATTTCATAATCCGGTAAAACAGTTGTGCGCCCTGCTTTTTAAAGAACGACTCATTGTTACGGTCGGATCGAACGCCATACACCATGTCATAGCCTTGCCGCCAGTAATTGACAAACACTGGAATCATGTCAAGTGGGTGTTGGAAATCGGCATCAATCAGCAGTACGGCATCCCCTTCAGTGGCATTGATGCCGGCAGTCAGGGCTGTTTCCTTGCCAAAGTTTCTGGAAAGGGCAATGAGCTTGATAGAGGGCCATTTTTTCTGGCACTGCTCAACCAGTTCAACGGTATTGTCGCTGCTGCCATCATCCACCACGATAATTTCAAACCGGGGCGTTATGGCTTCTAACTGTTCGCTCAGTGCTTTCAGAAAAGGGGTTACTACTTCGGCTTCATTGAAGGCCGGTACGACACAACTGAGGTAGGGTGTATCGTTATGAGGCATCATCTCTCCATTTGTTCTGGAAGCGATTAAGGGTTCTCACCATTGTATCGTCTGCCAGCTTAAGGTTTTACCGTCCATGCTACAGGAAAATTAAAAAAACGATGGTAGCAAGAAATGTCGGGCTTTGTGACTGTTTTTGTCAAGAAAACGTCAGCTATCTTAAGGGCGGATCCTGAACCAGTGATGAACGTTTTGTGGGAGTGTGGCAATCCATTATGTAAAATTAGACCGCTGTTTTACTGGTGATCATATGGGTAAGTTGATTGCATGGTATTCTCCCCCGGGAGAAACGGAACCAGGCTGATGTCTCATAGGTGCCATTAACAATTGAGGGTTGACGATGAGAAAGGAAACCATTCTGGCCATTGTGGTGGTGGTTGCAGTGGTGGGCATTGCCCTGGGGTGGCTGCTGCTTTCATCCCCATCAGAGACTGAGCCGCTGGCTAAGGAACCTCCGGTGGTGCCGGTAACCGGTGAGATAAAGCCTGTGGTTAAAGACAATAATGCGGGGGAGGCCGCTAATCGATCTGAAGAGTCTCTGGACTCAGGGGCGGGGGATGAAGAGACCCGTATCATATTGGTGGATCCGGACAATGGTGAACTCAGTGAGCTGCTTTCTGAAAAAGTGATCCGCAACGACAAGGTGGTTGATAAATAAGCTTCCTGGGCAGCCGATGAAATTCGCACAGCGGACTGCCTGTAAGAGATATCTCACGGATTTACGGGCGATTGCTGCTATTGCCTGAGCAAACCGGCTGATAACTTAAATCTTGCAAGGATTGCACTTTTCACATGGACGTGAACCCACCCGGAAACGGGTGGGCTTTTTTTTGCCTTTCATTTTCCTTTCCGGCTTCTGCTCTCCGTTTTCGGCGCCACCGGTGTTTGACAACATGGGCTTGTGGCATTTCCCGCTGATGTTATTCTTGAGTTTTGGTCTGCTTTATTCATAGGCCTTAAACGATGGATGCTGCTTTCATTTATCAGCCACAGGGCAGGGGTAAGAGTAATGTCGATGTTGATTGAGCCGGAGATGCTGGCGACCTTGATCAATGATGACGGGCTGGTGATTGTGGATGCCCGTTACAGTCTGGCGGAACCGGGGGAAGGCCTTGAATTGTATCGACAGGGGCATCTTCCCGGTGCGGTCTATGGGGACCTTGGCAGAGACTTGTCGGGGTCGGTCATCGTTGGAGAAACAGGAAGGCACCCTCTGCCCTCTCCTGAGGCATTTGAGCAAACGTTGCAGGGTTGGGGGGTTAACCCGGATTCAAATGTGGTGATTTACGACGATGGTGGTCATGCCATGGCGGCCCGGGCCTGGTGGTTGTTCCGCTGGGCGGGCCTCAAACAGGTGAGTATCCTTCATGGTGGTATGAAAGCCTGGCTGGCTTGTCGTTACCCGGTGACCACGGAGTTTACAGAGAAGACTCCGGGTACCCTTAAGGTCACTGGCAACGGAATGCCCGTTATTTCAGCGGATGAGCTGCTGCAGGGAATGAACGCATCCCGTTACACCCTGGTCGATGCAAGGGCCAGGGAGCGTTTCAGTGGAGAAATTGAACCTCTGGACAGCCAGGGGGGACATATCCCCGGGGCATTGTGCCGACCCTTTGCGGAGAATCTGGACGAGCATGGCCGATTTCTTTCTCCTGAGCATCTGAGGGAAGCATTTGCTGAGATCATCGATCCCCAGAAAACCACCGTCTTTTACTGTGGCTCAGGGGTAACCGCCTGTCATAATATGTTTGCCTACGAATACGCCGGATTGAAGGGAGCTATGCTCTACCCCGGCTCCTGGAGTGAGTGGATTACAGACCCCCGGCGTCCTATTGCCAGGGGGAAATGAAGCGGGCTCCTGGCAGCCTGTCGGGCTTATGCTTTCGAGCATAAAATTCAGCAGAACGAGTCAAATCTTTCGATGGATTCGTGCGAATACCCATAGGGCACAAGTAGTGGGTCTATTTAATCGAATTCATCGAAAGATTAGGCCGTTCTTTCTGGATTTTAGGCCGAAATTGTCGTAAGCCCGACAGGCTGCTAGCCATCAAACTAATCCTTTCCGTTTAAGAGGGGTCAGCTCCCGGATATGTTCCTGGCTGGCCAGCCTCCCCACCAGCTGGTGCTGGTTAGTGCAGCCTGACACACACATCCTGACCTCATAATGCCCTCTCTCCGGAATCAGTTCGGCCGTGAAGCTTTTCAAGTGCAGGCCGCTTTCCTGGCTGCAGTGAAGCACGTCTTCAAGGCTGGCGGGGTTGTCGGTGGTGATTAACCGGAGATTAAGCTCGCTCACAACAGGTTTCCTTTATTGTCGGTTCAGTTCACGATTCGTCATGCCAAAAAAAAAGCCCCCGGACCAGTTCTGGTGCGGGGGCCTGTTTTTGCTTTTCAGCTATCCACAACAGGCCCCCCGGCACATCATCTTGCCGAGTTTAATGGTCATCATGGAGATGGCTGAAAAGGTCATGTAGGTAAAATCACTTAAAATTTAAAACTGTATGAACTTATACCAGAGGGTGCCTGGGTTGTAAAGTATCCAGGCTGGATGTTGGGCAGCCGTTATTATTCTCCGCTCCTTATTGATTCCCCGGAGCAGGTGCAATTGCGGGGGGAGGATTAGTCCAAGCCTTGAGGATGAGAATGGGGTAGAATCGCGGTTGGTGCGATGACTTTGTATACGGTTTCACACTGTTGAGAGCGGCTGCTGGCTGCTTGGATTGTTTTTGACTTCCGGTGAGATTGAATGAACCCATGGCGTGCAGACAGCTGGAGAGAGATGCCGATGCTCCAGCAGCCAGAATACCCAGACCAGGCAAACCTGAATAGAGTAGAGCAGCAACTGGCTGCAATGCCGCCTCTGGTGTTTGCCGGAGAAGTGAATGAGTTGAGGAACCGTCTGGCCGATGCCACGGCAGGAAAAGCTTTCCTGCTTCAGGGGGGGGATTGTGCCGAGAGCTTTCTGGAGTTTTCCGCAGATAATATCCGGGATACCTTCAAGGTTCTGATGCAGATGGCGGTGGTGCTGACCTTTGGCGCCACTTGCCCGGTGATCAAGGTGGGCCGTCTGGCCGGCCAGTTTGCCAAACCGCGGTCGTCCGGGACTGAAATCGTCAACGGTGTAGAGTTGCCCATCTATCGCGGCGATATCATCAATGGCACCGAATCGACCGAAGCGTCCCGGATTCCTGACCCGGAACGTATGCTGAAGGCCTATCACCAGGCATCTGCCACTTTGAATCTGCTGCGGGCCTTCGCCCAGGGCGGCCTGGCATCCCTTGAGCAGGTTCATGCCTGGAACCTGGATTTTGTTTCTTCCAGTCCTCAGTCAGACCGCTATCAGCACATGGCTGACCGGATTGATGAGACGCTTGACTTTATGAGGGCCTGCGGGATTTTTGCCGAGCACTCCCAGGTGATTCGTGAAACCAATTTCTACACCTCCCACGAAGCTCTGCTGTTGCCTTATGAACAGGCACTGACCCGTCAGGACAGCATGAGTGGCAAATGGTATGACTGTTCTGCCCATATGCTCTGGGTAGGAGACCGGACCCGGCAGGTTGACGGCGGTCATGTGGAATTTGTCCGTGGCATACAGAACCCCATTGGTCTCAAGTGCGGACCGTCACTGCCACCGGATGAGCTGATCGAGCTGATTGACCTGATCAACCCGGATAATACTCCGGGTCGGCTGAACCTGATTGTACGAATGGGTGCTGACAAGGTAGAAGAAGGGCTGCCACCATTGCTGAGGGCCGTTCAGAAAGAAGGGCGCAATGTTCTCTGGAGTTGTGACCCCATGCATGGCAACACGTTCAAGGCAGGTAACGGCTTCAAGACCCGCGAGGTAAGCCGGATTCTTTCTGAGGTGGAACAGTTCTTTGCGGTGCATCAGGCAGAGGGTACCTATGCGGGTGGGGTGCACTTTGAAATGACCGGTCAGAATGTCACGGAGTGCATTGGAGGTGCCAGGGAAGTCACTGAAGACAGCCTGGGCAACCGTTACCACACCCACTGTGATCCCCGGCTGAATGCCGACCAGGCTCTGGAACTGGCGTTTCTGATTTCTGAAACCATGAAAAAGTGTCGGCAGCTGAAAGATTAAATGCCCTCTGAGGTCTGCCCATGAAAGGTTGCTCCATAAAAGCCAGAATCGACATCGTCCAGGGAGATATTACCACCCTGGCGGTGGACGCCATTGTCAATGCTGCCAATGCAGGCTTGCTCGGCGGAGGTGGGGTGGATGGTGCGATTCATCGAGCGGCTGGCCCTCAACTTCTGGAAGCCTGCCGAAAGCTGGGAGGCTGTCCTACGGGTGAAGTCCGGATAACTCCGGGGTTTGATTTACCGGCCCGTTATGTTTTCCATGGGGTGGGTCCTATCTGGCAGGGCGGTCACAGTGGCGAGCCGGAGCTTTTAGCGGGATGCTATCATCATGCACTGCAACTGGCGGAAGAAAAGCAGCTGAGCAGTCTTGCTTTTCCTGCCATCAGTTGTGGCGTCTACGGTTACCCCCATGCTGAGGCGGTTGAAGTGGCGCTGGAAACTGTGATCGGCTGGTTGAAACAGCACCCGTGGCCGGAAAAAGTGGTGTTTGTTCTGTTCAGCCCTGAAATGGCGGCACTTTATGAAAGCAGGCTGGCAGAGGTTGTAAAATAATCTTTCTGGTCATGGCGGCTTGACTTATGGAGCTGAAAGCATATGATAGCTGTCGCCTAACGGGGTATAGCGCAGTCTGGTAGCGCGCCTGCTTTGGGAGCAGGATGTCGGGAGTTCGAATCTCTCTACCCCGACCAGTTCACTCATGGCGTTCCTGAATCAGCGCTTAACCGGAGCTGAATTGACAGTCATCACCCGATGGCTAGAATAGCGGGAACCCTTGGGGTTGAATCGGTGTGTAGCGCAGCCTGGTAGCGCACTTCCTTCGGGAGGAAGGGGTCGGAGGTTCAAATCCTCTCACACCGACCAGTAAAAACAAGAGCTTACAGAAATGTGGCTCTTTTTTTATGTCTGAAATTTGGCGAATGAGAACAAAAATGAGAACACAACAATCGTTTAAATAATGTACGTCGTTTATCTTGAGCCCTTCACTTTGGGCGCTGTAGCGCGCCGCACGGTTTGAGATTTTGCGAAAATAGGTTTGAGATCAATTTTCAATTCCATGAAATGAATATTTATTCGCTAATTTTAGATAAAAAGTCCCTGACTATTCTAAGTGTGGGTAAAGGCTGTTCTGTGTCAGATAGCTTCATACACAGCGCTCTATGCAGCTGCTTAGGCGTCGCCTTCGGAAAATCCCGTACCAACAATAGCAGAAAATCTAAGGCCTCGGGATGGTCGTGAAAATAGCCTTTTGGGACAGACTTATATTCACCTCCCAACCTCGCCCAACCATTCTCTTTTACTTGTCGCCGCCAGCGCATTAAGGTAGCCCTGCTTAGCTGCTCTATCCTTGAGTGGATGCCTTCAGTTGGTTCGATTCTACGGGCTTTATAATCGGCTATCAGATGCTTAATAGCCTCTTCCTGATTAACGCCTTCTTTGGTCTGTTTGTACTCTTCTAGCGTCCTCAGCAAAGCGGCCTTGTCCGTTTGCCGCTCTTTAGCCTTTGTGGAAAGCCTTGCAAGGGCTTCCAGATCAGCCAAATGATCAGTACCACTATAAGCTTTTGCCAGCTCTCTATACGCCTCAGAATGCTTTAAGACTTCGTTGCAGCTTTCATCTTTACTCTTACTCATAACGCCTCTCTCTCCGTAATAGAAAGATAGACAGCTTGGAGTTGAAATTGTTCTTATCATTTACTCGAGTTCAGTCTTCTTTTTCTGGCTTTTCGAATAGCTTCATATATTGCCTGTGCGCTTAGCTGATATTTATAAGCAAGAGTGGAGACATTAAATCCATTAAACTCTTTGAAGACAAACTCTTCCCTAATCACAGAACGCAAGCGAGAACAGGAGCTCAAATAAAACCCTCGACCTCCTGCAAAAAACGATAATGCTGACATCACAACATTAACCAGCTCATAGGTTTTTTCCTCATCAAGACAGCCAGAAAAAAAAGCTTTGATTGAGTCGACTATCAAGACTGAGTAAACTGGCCAAAGGGACTGTTTACCACCACGCCAAATTGGCCGTATTTTAGCGCTTCCATCTACTTCTCCCCAATTGTACCCATTCTCATATATCAGGTCAAAAGTATTAATGACATCCATCATTTTATTGATTCGTTCATACTGGTCTCGATTATTTTTAAAGTGCCAGTATGCCTTATGCAGAACAATAAATTCCTCTATGATGTTTTTATTACTGGGCAAATAGGGTTGTATCGGCCCAATGTCAAAGCAAAGATAAAGGAGGCAGGAATCTATCATCTTTAAATACTTTTGATCATAGTTAGCTCTATTGAGTTCTCCATGAATAAAGTCAGATATCTCAACCAGACTTTTAGGCCAATAGGTCTTATCATGAGCTACTTCAAAATCCAGACCCATTTTTAAATCTTTAATATCATCAAAGACAAACCTTTTATTTATGCTCATAGCTTCACCCTCGCCCAAAACCACGAGGCACTTTGGCTTTCCAGAGTGCCTTTTCAAAAGTTATTACAAAAATCAATCATCCAGCCAAGGACAGACCATTACATCAACAATCTTGTGATTGATGTTATCTTCTCCGTTATCCAGTTTCTCACGCTTGATTACTGCGTGTGCTTTTGCCCTAAGTGAAGTCGGAACAACCAATAGGCTCGGATTGATTCTGAGCAGGGAGCCAGATTCAGACCTCTGTTTGACCATATTGCTATACACCTTGTCAAAGTTGTCTGTATTTAGTTCCTCTTTTGAGGCAGCACCCAGTTGCCAGAATGAGAAGCCTGCATTACCACGGGCACGAACACCGTAAAGGAACTCATCCTTGAGGAAAGCATGGCTATCCATATCAAAGTTATCCTTGTTGCGGTTTACGCCCTGTAGAGCCGGTTTAATACGCTCCTGCCAGATCAGGGGCTTGATGGTTCTGGTTGTATCCAAAAGAAACCAGGGCGCATTGCCTTGACCACTGCCATAGACGTTGGAAACCACTTTCGGAGTAGTTCCGTCGGCCTCGAAACCGCTGGGGTGGTCAGTATCAAAGAAGAACTGTCCATCAAAGCACTTCTCTGTAAAACCAGCTTTAAGCAGGCTGTAAACCAGCTCATCAGGGTATTCTCTGGCAACCCTGCCCATTTCCTTAAACAGGGGCCCGTACTTGCCATAGTCGTTGTCTTCAAAGTCTGTTCGTTTGACCTTGATAGAGGATTCATACAGCTTGTTCTCAATAGAGTATTTGTGGGTAGACAGCTCTTTGAGCATTCTCTCCCCTATCCACTCTTTCAGCATGGGAAACTCTTCAAGCCAGCCGTATGCAGTGCTGCCGCTGGACGATCCGGCCTCCATAGCCACCTGCAAATAAAGCGGCGTGCCCTCCGCCATTCCGTCATCAAATTTCTTAGCAAATGCGGTGCTGGCTTCATAGATCAGTTCACCGAGGTTATCTGACATTGTCACTCTCCTTTTAGCCTTGATGGTTTAATTAATTAAGTTGTGAAAAGCGGCTTTCTATAAAGCTTGAAAACTGCTCTTCTTCAATTCCGATTTCACGACACACTGCCTTCTGCGTATGAGATAGTTTACCCTCTACTTCTTTAGGAACCCCTTTAGTTCGGTGTTCGGTTAAATAACCGTAAGCGGGTTTATGCTGTTTAATGAACTCAATGGACTTCATGGCTTCTTCATAACCAGATGCCCGACAGGCCGCCAAATAAAACTTTCTTTCACAGGGCGCTATATAGCCATCGACGATTAATTCATCAATAGCGCCTGTAGGCGCTGTTCAAATTAAATGTTGCTAACATGGTCTATACTCCCTGAGCATGAGAATTGTCGTGTAAAGTGGAGTTCCAGCCATGAAACCTCAGCAATTCCAAGACATCCTGAAGTCCATACCCATGATGTCCCCAGAGCAGATCGGTGTCCTCCATAAAACTCTGCCGCCCTCACCCATTGCCGGTGATGCACAAGGTATTTCCGG
>NZ_JBLYZI010000088.1:0-25681 GCF_057680865.1 Endozoicomonas sp. Z74 | reverse complement strand
GATTAGTATGAATCATAAGGGTTACCTTTTTACGATTTAGATTTCAGTGATTTCACCCTCTATCTAAATCGGTAACCCTTCCCTTTTTTGAAGAGGGAATTGTCAGATCAGATCTGAACTAATGCAGATAATGACCCCAGGCCTTCATTTGAATTCTTTGATTATTAGTTTGGACAGTATTACTTAATCTGACTCCGTATGACTCTTCCTACAAAAACGCAGGAAGAATCAACTCAGGTGTGAATTTAAGGGGTACCCGGCGGGTTTTGCTGTCATTACTGCTGGTGATGACCACCACCAGCTCCAACTCCGGAAGCATGAAAATAAACTGCCCGCGGGCACCCCGCCCAGAGACAGTCTGAAGTGAGCGGCTACCCACCTGAAAGTTTTCCGTCCACCAGAAGTAGCCGTATTTGCCATTGGCGGTTTTCGCTGTGGTCGCCTCCTCCAGCCACTGTCTGTCCAGAAGCTGCTTTCCCTGATAGCGCCCTTCGGCCAGGGTGACCAGACCCACCTTCATCATATCCCTTGAGGTCATATGAAGACCGGAGCTGGCTTTGGTCAGGCCACAGGCAGAAGCTTCCCAGCGGACACCGCTGATCCCCATAGGCGTAAAATAGTGTTTCTGGATAAACTCTGCCAGTGTCTGCCCAGTGGTGTTGTAGAGAATATGATTGAGAATATCCGGGTCGGCCCCCTGGTATCGGAACCGCTTACCGGGAGCAACCGGTTTCGTCAGCGTGAGATAATGCTCCACATGGTTATCCGGATTGATGTTCACTTCCCGCAAATCCACACCACGCAAATCCAGCCCGGACTGCATACTGAGCAGATCCCTGATACGAAGCTTCTCAACCCCCGGTGCCAGGGGCTTACCTTCCAGCCCGGGAAAATAGTTCAGTACCCGATCATCCACACTGCCGATGAAACCCAGCTCTATGGCCTTGCCAATGGCATTGGACATCATGTTTTTGGTGATGGAAAACTGAAAGTGAGGCTGATCAATCGCTCCCTCCCCCCAGTAATCTTCCACCAGCAGCCTGCCCTTATGGCTGATTAACAGACTGTCGATGTAACCATACTCTCCCCGGCCAATTCTTGCCCTTAACTCATCAATCCCCGAGCGATCACTCACAGACTGATTCAGATTCCCCACAACAAGCCCATCTTTCAGGTCTACAGGCATTGTATAAGGGCGCCGGCTTTCATCCGGGCGTTGAAGGTGATTGAGGGCGACCTGCGCGGGATCCGTTTTATTCAGGGTCACCGCTTCATCTGCAAGCCCGTCCTGGGCCATGGCCGGAACAGCCATGATTAGCAGCCCAGAGGTAATCGCTCCCCTTATCCAGAATTTCATCATCAGCCTTATTCGTTCACTATGGATATTTGTGTTAATAACAACCGGTGTGCAACAGCACACCATGAAGAGCCGTACTTCATTAACCCGCATATTGCATGAAGTGTCGAGCTTGTCGCTCTGCTATTTTTTCGGCTGACACATTTTGTCGACACATTCATGCTTATTGCCTGGATTTGTCGACAAAATGCTGTCATGGCGGAAAAAGAGCTAGCGACAAGCCGACGAGAGTCCCTATGACAAATTGTCTTTTTACGCTTTTCTCCTACACCCCTTGAAAGACGGGGGATAATCGCTTTTTCATAGCGGCTTCATGCAATATGCGGGTTAAGGCTCAACACCCATCAAAAATGGGCTGGCTGGCAGGCCTTCACTGTTCACCAGGTTATGAACAGCGGTACCATCAAACGCCAGCCGGACAGAAACCGGGCTCTCTACATGACGGGAACGAACCACAACCTGATCGCCATCCAGGTGTGCCTCAGCATCAAAAAAGCGGCCGTTTTCCCCTGCCAGCTGCCACCAGCTGAGAGGCAGCCCATCACGGGAGGCCAGCCCCTTGCCGGTAAAGTCAAAACGGACACGAACCTCTGTCCCTTCCCTTGAGGCACTGGCAGCCAGTGGCCCGGTTGCAACCAAATCCTGCTGTCCATACAAATCCCATAGCGCCCAGCGAGCCAGGCGCTCACCCACTTCCTGTTTGCGCCATGGATGGATATTTTCCGGATCCCCCAGGTCATTGGTGATCGCGATCCCCATGTGGGAGCCCTGGCGATAAGCCTCCAGCTGGGCCTGACCGATTTCTGCCCAACGGGGATCTCTTTTAAAAGGTGCCAGCTGAACCAGATAGAAAGGAAGTTCTGGTCGGTCCCATGCCTTTCTGAGCTGCTCCACCAGCAGCAGCTGTAACCGGGCATATTCCCCACTGAGCCTGAGGCTGCTTTCTCCCTGATACCAGATAACACCCCGAATGGGTAAACCGGCATAGGGTGACAGCATGCCGTTATAAAGAGCACCACTGCCGCCTTTATCACCGAAGTGGGCACTGGCTCTGGCCGGTTTATTCTGGGCCAGCCACTGGGTGATGGTGGTACCGCCATAGGCTGAAACAATGACCCCCACCGGTACATCCAGTTCCCCCTCCAGGGCCCTGGCAAAATAAAAAGGAGTTGCCGAGAAATCACCAAGGGTTTCAGGTGACGCCCGATGCCAACGACCATCCACCCTGGGGTCGAGGGCCGGGTCACTGACATTATCAGAGGGCTCAGCAGTTCCCATACGTGGGGTCTGAATCATTCGTACATCGGGCAACTGGACCTGACTAATATCAATCTGCTGTCGTTTTAACTGGCGGATAGGCCACCACATATTGGACTGACCTGCAGCGAGCCAGACCTCGCCAACCATCACGTCCTCAAAGGCCAGGGTGTTTTCACTTTGCACGACAATTTGATGCGGCCCACCGACTTTCTGCGCGGGTAGCTCAAGGCGCCATTGGCCTTCTGCTGTCACCTTTGCCCGGGTATTTGACCTCCCGTTCAGGCTGGCCTCAACCCAGGTATCAGGCTCCCCCCAGCCCCACAGGACAATCGGCTCATCCCGCTGAACCACCATCCGATCGTTGAAAAAGTGAGGCATACTGATTTGACCAGCGGATGGCAATCCAGCGGGGCCTGACTCTGGTAACCCAGCACAGCCTGCCACCAGCAGGAACATCACCATAAAACAACAACGGATCGTGAAGCAGGCATTTACTCGCCACGTCAACCTGAGATTTGTATCCATGCCACTTCCTTAGCCACATAATTTGCCTCAGTGAGAACAAACTTCATCCCCTGGGCACGGTAAAAAGCGCTGAATAATAAGCCAGCACCAGAGAGGACAACCTGAGCAAAATCAATAAAACCCGGTTTCAGCACTGTTTCACCCAACACCCAGCATCGTTTCTCTTTGACAGAAGGGTGACCTCCCTTGACAGACCCAGGAGCCCTCTGAAAATCATTGCTTTTAACCGCCCAAACTCTATAATCCATCCTGACATTTAATTAGTTAGGCTAACGAATTTTGTATGGCTTCTGAGTTATCACTGAACCAGTCCCTGGATCGCATTGATCGCCATATCAGTAAAATGTGGCGCAGTGACGAAGTGGCCAGTCGTTTCATGCAGCTGTCGTTTAATGAGTACGACTATCTGCAAAGCGTTCAACAACTTGAAAAGCCCAGACTGTCAGATCTTGCCCAGGTCATGAGAGTGAGCAAGCCTTCCGCCAGCAACATGGTCAGCAAGCTGGAAAAACGGGGGTTGTTGAAACGCATTCCCTCACCGGATGATGGCCGTGTGGTTCTGGTAAGCCTGACCCGGGAAGGTAAAGCCCTGATGGCCCTGGACGATGAAATCTTTGATCGCTTTACCCAGCGCATCAGGCAAGCCATGGCCCCAGAAGAATACAGAACACTGGAGCACTTGCTGGCAAAGGTCTGTGAGCACTTGTAACCATACCCGATGAAGTCATGAATACGGAAAGCTCCAGACTTTATTACTCTCACCTATTTAGTTAGTCTCGCTAACCAAATAGACTGAAAATATAAATTGACTCAGATCTACAGCCATGAAAAGGACCCCACTGGCGGTATTTTCATCAATTAAACCATCAAGAGTTTTAAATGGAACTGGTATCAACACAAGACCATAAAGGGTCCCTGGCCCACCAGCCCGTCAACCGTTTATTCTGGCGATATACCCTGCCAGCCGTGGCAGGCATGCTGGTCAATGGCCTTTATTCAACCATCGATGGCATCTTCATTGGCCAGGTGGTGGGTGCCGATGGCCTGGCGGCCATGAATCTGAGCTGGCCGCTATTTGGCATCATTATCGGTATTGGCATGATGATCGGCATGGGGTCATCTGCTCACAGCGCCATAGCCAAAGGAGAGGGCGACTACCCCAGGGCAAGACAAATACTTGGCTCAGGTCTGTTACTCATGCTTCTGGTAGGGCTGGCACAGACCGTTGTTCTGCTGTTCTCCGGCAGAACGCTGCTTGAGATGATGGGTGCCACCGGCAACGTTCTGGAAATGAGTGAAGAGTATTTACTCTACATCAGCCTGGCCGCTACGGTTGCTACTGCCGGGGCCGGGCTGCCCATGATGGTTCGCAATGATGAACGCCCACAGTTGTCCACTCTCATCATTTCCACCGGAGCCATCACGAACATTGCCCTTGACTACCTGTTTATCATTGTTCTGCAACAAGGGGTTGCGGGTGCAGCACTGGCAACCATTATTGCCCAGGCTCTGACCGCCCTTTGGAGCCTGGGCTATTTTTTCAGTGCCAAAGCCCGGCTGCGCATCCACCTGTCCGACCTGAAACTGCCCCTGCAGGACAGCTTTCATATTATTGCCACAGGACTGCCCAGCCTGACCATGTTCGCCTACATGAGTTTTGTGCTGGCTGTGCACAATAAACTTTTCCTGCATTTTGGCACAGTGACAACCCTGGCGGCTTTTACCATTGTCGGCTATATCCAGGCGGTGTATTACATGGTTGCCGAAGGCATTGCCAATGGTATCCAGCCCATTGTCAGCTTTAACCGGGGTGCCGGAAATAACTTCAACATCCGCTCAGCTGTTCGTCTGGGTTCAGTAGTTGCGCTGGGACTGGGCATCGGCTCTGTGGCTTTGATCAACCTGTTTCCAGATACCATTGCCTGGGTGTTTAACCGGGATAATGCCCCACTGATGGCGGAAACCGTTCTGGGGCTCAGACTCCACTTGATGACCATGTTTCTGGACGGTTTTATCGTGGTTATAGCCGCCTATTTTCAGGCACTGGCCAAACCAAGAACCGCAACCTTCATTACCATGGGCAATATGGTGGTTCAGATTCCACTGTTACTGACACTTCCAACTCTGCTGGGCGTAAACGGAGTCTGGCTGTCCCTGCCAATCTCCAATATTTTCCTGGCCGCCGTTGTACTCTGGCTCCTGATAAAAGACCTCAGGGAAAGACCCGTTACCGCCAATCCATAACACTCTGAGACCCGGGGCAACCGCCTGCCCCGGACTTTTCACTGTTTGTCCGTCAAAAAGCCGACTGGCCAAACACGTCCTCTTTTTTTCTCAAATCACCGGCAGCAACGCCAAGCGCCATAACTATACTCAGGATCAATTCCCACTGAAACGGGAGTTCAACTCACTTAACCCATGGATGGAGAAGTACCATGAAAAGGCTATTCAGGATAACCGCCTTCCTGGCAACCACGCTACTGATCACAGGCTGTAGCACTACTGGCTCAGAGACCAACCCAACTCACTCATCACCCAAAACCACCAGTCACTGGGGCAAATGTGCTGCCCTGGGGGGAGCCGCACTGGGCATTCCCGCTGCACTCAGCAGCCTTTCTACCGGGGGGGCAGCCATGGTCGCTGGTGCCCTGGCCGCCGGTATCAGCTGTGCCATTGCAGACCAGACACCCAGAACCGTCCACTTTGAATTCGGCTCCCATGCTCTCGATATGGAGGATCGTCTCCAGCTTGACCAGGTGGTTGAACGGATGGGCAAATCCAGTCGCATTGAGCTCATTGGACATACCTGTAATATCGGGCCCAGTCAGGTGAATCAGGATCTTTCTGAAAACCGCGCCAGAGCCGTTAAGGACTATCTGATGGAAAAAGGAATAGACTCAAGCCGGATTGCCACCCGCGGCAAAGGGGAGCGGCACCCGGTCTTCAGTAACAGCAATGAGGATTCACGCCAGAAAAACCGTCGGGTGGAAATGAGAATTTTCCGATAACCCGAAACCATTTCTTCTGCATAAAAACTGGCCCAAAAAACGGCCAGTTTTTATTTGATGATCTCTCTGTATTACAACCACCAAAACTCAAGCCTGGCAATTACAACGTCATCACTTTCAACAAATCCAGCGCACTGATCACCCCTTTCAGAGACTGCCCCTCTGTCACCATTACCCGGTGAATCCTGCCCTTGACCATGGCTTCAGCCACCTGAATCAAAGGGGTGCCCGGAGCGACTTCAAACACCATCGGGGTCATAATGTCATTGACCAGCACCGACTGATCAAGCACATCATGGAACGATCTCTGATCTTCCGGAGACAAACTGTCGTCAATCATTGAGCGGTAAAAATCATCGTCACGCATGGCCAGGTCCACCAGGCCACTTCCTGCCTGACGGGCTATATCGGAAAAAGAGACCACACCCACCAGCTGCCCGGCATTATTCACCACCGGAGCACCGGAAATACTCTTGTCCGTCAGAAACCTTGCCAGGCGATCCACCGACCAGTCTGATGGAACCGTCATTACGGTCTGGCACATGATCTGTTCAGCGGTCATGGTATGAAGAGGGTTGTCGTTGCTCATATCCCAGGCCTCCCGCGCTAAGGTATGTTGCTGTTGATGCCAGTATGGCTCATTGCGGCAAACCACTATCCTGACCTGGATCAACATTCTGACTGAACATTTTGTAAACGATTCAACCCTGGTTCTGAGGGTATTGGTCAAATACCGCTTCCCCTGAACATAAACCGGTTTGCAGAAACATGATGTATTTTTTCAGGAAAAATCAGGGATAAGAACAAACACCCCATGCCAGACGTTATAATGAGGGCCTGGCGGATCACCAAGGGAAACTCATCGCTTCATGAATGTTCTGGTCGTTTTTGCCCACCCGGTACCTGAAAGTTTCAGTGCCAGTATTTTCAAGCTGGTTTGCAGAGAATTAAATGAAAGAGGACATCAGGTGGACAGCCTGGATTTATACCGGGAAAACTTCGAACCTTCCATGAGCTGTGAAGAGCGAAGGCAATACATGGGCAAGGATAATACCGCTCATGTGGAAAGGTATGTCCATCAGCTGAAATGGGCAGATGCCCTGGTCATGGTTTACCCCACCTGGTGGATGGGGCCACCGGCCATCCTGAAGGGATGGCTGGACCGGGTATGGCTGCCCTCCGTGGTGGCTGAATTCGGCCCTGATGGTGTCACACCCCGTCTGACCAACCTCCGGAAAATCCTGGTCATCACCACCCAGGGTTCTTCCTGGTGGCGGATGACCCTGATAGCCAACCCACCCCGGCTGATGATGAAACTGTGCCTGAAAGCCTGCACAAAGTGCCGGGATATCCAGTGGTTGGCGCTTTACAGCATGGACAAAGCCACAGAATCAAAGCTCAGCCGGTTTCTGGAAAAAGTCCGCCACCGCATTCAGCAACTCCAGTGATCAATCATCACTGATGTTGAGAACCGGTACCGCAGGCCCCTGCTGGTTTCTCAACCAGAGTCTGGCGGCCATGCCCCGGGCCATGTCCCGGTAGATCATGGCAATCTGGGATTCCGGCTCCGACACCACCGTAGGGGCCCCACCATCGGCCTGCTCCCGGATCATCATCGACAGGGGCAAAGAGCCCAGAAGATCGACACCGTACTGCTCAGCAATACGACTACCGCCGCCTTCTCCAAACAGATGCTCTGTGTGGCCACACTGAGAACAGACATGCACCGCCATGTTTTCAACCACACCCAGGACTGGCACATCCACCTTGCGGAACATCTCCACCCCTTTTTTGGCATCAATCAAGGCCAGGTCCTGGGGCGTGGTGACCACCACACTGCCGGAAACCGGCACTTTCTGAGCCAGGGTCAGCTGAATATCCCCGGTTCCCGGTGGCAGATCAATAATCAGGTAATCCAGGTCATTCCACACCGTCTGGGTCAGCAGCTGAATCAGGGCGCCACTGACCATTGGCCCCCGCCAGACCACCGGGGTCTCTTCCGTCACCAGAAAGGCCATGGACATGACCTGTATGCCATGGGCTTCCAGAGGAACAAAAAACTGTTCATTCTTGACCTCTGGACGGGTGCCATCAGGAATACCAAACATCTGCCCCATACTCGGGCCATAAATATCGGAATCCAGTACCCCCACCCTGGCGCCTTCCGCCGAAAGGGCCAGAGCCAGGTTGGCCGCTGTGGTGGATTTCCCTACGCCACCTTTACCGGAAGCCACGGCAATAATATTTTTGATGCCTGCCATAGTGGACAGTTCGCCCTGAACAGGAGCGGGATCCACCTTCCAGTCCACTTGGACATTCACTGAATCCACCCCGGGCACGTCTTCTATCTTGCTGGTCAGCATCTGGGCCACACCCGCACAGAGCCCCTTGGCCGGATACCCGAGAACAAAAGCAGCCTCAACCCGCCCCCCTTCGATCTTAAGGGACTCCAGGCAACCGGCCTCCAGCAGATTATTGTTCAGGTAAGGGTCCTGATAACTCTGAATGGCCGCTTCCACATCAGCACGGCTGGGATTCATATCCACTTACTCCAAATGTCTGGCAGACTATCTGACCCACGACAATATCGGCCTAAAATCCAGAAAGAACGGCCAAATTGTCCGATGAATTCGATTAAATAGGCTGACTATTCGCACGAATCCATCGAACAATTTGACTCGTTCTACTGAATTTTATGCTCGAAAGCATAAGTCAGATAGGCTGCCAGGGTAAAAAAGCCCATCGCTCACCAGGGAGCGGGGCTTTGATGAATAGATGTTCTATCAATAAGGGTGACTTCAGGGAAATTCAAGGAAGGGACAATAGGCAACTGCGCTTATCAACCACCTTCAGTCTTTATCAAACACTTTCTGTAGCCGCTCGCGGGCGGACAGACCGCTGTCCGGATCAATTCCCTGGGCAACCATGGTCTCTCTTTGCTGCCGCTGGGCGTTCTCCCGGGCCTGGCGGGTCACTTCCTGTTGCCGGCCATCCTCCAACCCCTTGAGCACGGTGGCTTCCAGGTCTTCCCCTTCCAGAACCCGGTTACAGAGAATTTCATAGTTCCGTTCAAAGAGCGGGAAGGCTACCCTCTGCTCTTCACTGCGCAGAGTCAGCCAACCAGTTTCCCGGACAGCCAGATACACTGCCAGGTGAGACCAGGGATAATCCCGGGTCTGCTGTTGTGCATAACAAGCTTCGTAGTATGCCTGCAACGGTTCCTTCAATCCCATTTCATCATAACGGAGCTTGCAGAGTTCCCGGATATCACTGAGGTCCGGAAAAAACCGGGAGGTATCCAGCGCCTTCTTGGCGGCCTGAAGAATACGTCGGGGGCTGTATTCCTGAAGCGAGTTTTTCCAGACCCGTTTCGCCCGGATGATATCTTCGTGGGTGGGGAAGGCCCGTTTGAATTTCAGGGGATAACCGTCTTCCAGCAGGGTGAACAGGGCATTGATCGCATCCACATGGTCTGCCCCTCCCGGCCTTGCCCGGGCCTGGCCTGACTGTTCTGGACCGGCCTCAACCTTCGCTGTCGTCGAGCTGGAAGCCTTCGTCCCAGCTCCGGTCTGTAAGCTTTTCAGCCGTTGTTCGATGAGCTCTTTGCCCTGTTTCACTTTGGCTCCGCTTCCACTGATGGATCACATGGGATTTGAACTTGTTCTGCCAGGCTTTTCGGGCCTCACCGGTCTCATGCCAGTAAAGCTTGAAATCAATCAACTGGGTAGCAATAAAATCTGGAGAAATGCCCTGGTGGACCTCCAGAAACTCCAGAATTTCCCTCGATGGCATAAAGTCCGCTGGCAGCGGCTGAACCCGGGCACCTTCTTTCGTGGGTGGCGTCGCTTCCACCTGGCCGAAGACAGGGTGCTCCTCATGCCCCCGTGTGTCCGGTTCAAGCTCCCAGGGTAAAGCGCCCGCGTTGCGCTGACGGATGTACTGTTTGTTCTCGTCGGTCATGTACTCAACCATACCTGCCTTACCGGTTCCGGTCTACGACTGCATTCACCTGTTCACAGAATTATCAGGGGCTTTTTTCTTAAAAAAAGTAATGGTACCCGCTGCCAATAACAAGATCAGGACCAGGATCAAGACCTGTGCCTGGACAGACCGGCCAGGTTATACAGTCACACTGTTCGAAAAAGAAAGCACAAAAGAAAGCGCAAAAGTCTGCAGCTCATTGCCGGACATGGCAATGAGTAATGGACACGGTTGCCATGGGTATCGCTCACCAACTTTAGCTGACGTGCAGTCATCCCCCTGCGAAACGTTCTATTCTACCCGCTTACCTGGGAAAAGCACTATGCTCTCTGGCGATAACATCCCGGGCCATTAATGACTTTACACATACTCCCCTCTTCAAATAAACGACAGAGGACGAGTATAAAAACCAAAATAGATAAACCATAACTTTCTTCCTGCCAGGATGCGACTACATTTACCGCTTATAAAATTTACTGACCGCTCCGTCTGCCCCCTCTTTTTTTTAAGAGAGCCCAAAATGACATAGGAGAAGTCCCCCATGCTGGACACAACCACTCTTGAAACTCGCAATCAGCTAGCCTCAGATGGGGTTGTAACGGTCCTGGCCTGTGATGGCGGAGGCATTCGTGGGGCAGCAACAGCCGCCTTTCTGGTCGAGCTCGAAGATGCTCTGAACGCCTACCATGGCGGCACAAGCCGCCCTCTGGCCAGTTTTTTCGACCTGTTTGTGGGTACCTCCACCGGCGGGCTGATCAGCCTGGGCCTGGGAGCAAAAGCCATGCACGCCCGTGAAGTGGCCAGTTTTTACCACAACACTAATGCCGCTCATCTGTTTGATCGAAACTGGTGGTTCATACCCAACGCCTTCATCTCCACCAAATACAAAGGCGTGGGCAAATCGCGATTTCTGAAGGAGACCTTTGGGGAGCACCCTTCCATGTCAGAGGCCCTGAGACATTGTGCGGTAACAGCCTATGACCTTGAGACAAGATGCAGCAGGGTGCTTTGCTCAATTGGGGCAATTGAGATGAGCCGAGTACTCGAATCAGAGCCTCAGATAGAAGAAGAGGAATTGGTCCGCCTGCTTCCCGAAGAGATCAAAATCTGGGAAGCCGGAAATGTGACCAGCGCAGCCCCCACTTATTTCCCCCCGGCCAAAGTGGCGGGCCGGGTTATGATTGATGGAGGAGTCGTATGCAATGATCCGGCCATGGTTGGCTATGGCCTGGCAAGGGCTAACTGGGGTCAAGACAACCCCAGGATTCGAGTTTTGTCAGTGGGCACCGGATTGTCTGAAACGCCACTGGCTAATCCTGAAAGCTGGTTGTCAACGAGAACCGGCGGGTTCTGGTGGTTAAAAGACGGCGACATTCTGGGCATCGCCATGGATGCGGATATTCATCAATACATTGCCAGTAGAGCCCTGGGGAGCAGCCTGGTCCGAATTAATTCCACAGTACAGACGGAATACCTTGACCCCACTGATGGCAATAGAAAGAAAAAGGTTCATGCCAGCTGCGCAATGGATGATATCAGTGAGAAAAACATCAACGCCCTGAAAGAGCTTGGTCGTGCCTGGTGGTTTAATCACCGCCAGCAGGTAGCCCAGCTGCTCGGGATCAATCTCTAGACCTGCTGAACACTCGTTTTTCAAAAGAGCCACTACGGATGGGTTTTCCAGCTCACAGTTTGTATAATGGCCCATTGCATTTTTAGACAGTTATCTCCAGACAACCCCCAAGACCCACGCCAATGAGCCAACGAAAAATACTCGTCACCAGTGCCCTGCCCTATGCCAATGGCCCCCTTCATATGGGGCATCTGGTTGAATACATCCAGACCGATATCTGGGTCCGGTTCCAGAAGCTGTCCGGTCATCAGTGCACTTATGTCTGTGCTGATGATGCCCACGGCACCGCCATCAGCCTCCATGCGGAAAAGCAGGGTATGACACCCGAAGCGTCCGTTGCCCTGATCAATAAAGAGCGGGTCCGTGACTTCAGTGAATTTCATGTGGAATTCGACAATTACCACTCCACGCACTCTGATGAAAACCGCAAGCTGTCCGAAGCCATTTACCTTGCCCTGAAAGAAAAAGGGCACATCGCCAGCCGCAGCATCACCCAGGCCTATGACCCGGAAAAAGAGATGTTCCTGGCCGACCGCTATATCAAAGGGGAATGCCCCAAGTGCGGTGCAGGGGATCAGTACGGTGACAACTGTGAAGCCTGTGGGGCCACCTACTCCCCGGCCGAACTTAAAAACGCCCGTTCCACCATTTCCGGAGCCACCCCGGTGGAAAAGGACAGCGAGCATTTCTTCTTCAAACTGTCGGATTTTGATGCCTTCCTGAAGGAGTGGACCCGCTCCGGCACTATCTCCGATGAGATTGCCAACAAACTGGCCGAGTGGCTGGATGTGGGCCTTCAGGACTGGGATATCTCCCGGGACGCCCCCTATTTCGGTTTTGAAATCCCCGGCGAACCCGGCAAATACTTTTACGTCTGGCTGGACGCCCCTATTGGCTACATGGCGGCGTTTGAAAACCTCTGCCAACGCCGTGATGACCTGAACTTTGACGAGTACTGGAACAAAGACAGCCAGTGCGAAGTCCACCACTTCATCGGCAAGGACATCGTCAACTTCCACTGCCTGTTCTGGCCCGCCATGCTGTCCGGGGCCGATTATCGCACCCCCACCAGCGTCAACGTCCATGGTTACCTGACCATCAATGGCGAGAAAATGTCCAAGTCCCGGGGCACCTTTATTACCGCCAGAACCTACCTGGACCACCTCGATCCCGAGTACCTGCGCTATTACTATGCAGCGAAACTGTCCAACCGCATTGATGACCTGGACCTGAACACTGACGATCTGATTCAGCGGGTTAACTCAGACCTGGTGGGCAAAGTGGTCAATATTGCCAGCCGCAATGCCGGGTTTATCAAAAAACGGTTCAACAGCACCCTGTCAGCCAACAATCTGGCACCTGAGTTAACCGCTGACTTCCAGAGCGCCGCCACCCGAATTGCAGATCTCTATGAAGGACGGGAATTCAGTAAAGCCATGCGGGAAATCATGGCACTGGCGGACAAAGCCAATGCCTGGATTGACGAAGTCAAACCCTGGGTGGTGGCCAAAGAAGAAGGCAAAGACCAGGAACTCCATGATATCTGCAGCGCCGGTATCAATCTGTTCCGCCTGCTGATGATCTATCTCAAGCCCGTGTTACCCGCCATGGCGGTCAAGGCAGAAGCCTTCCTGCAGGTAGCTCCCCTGACCTGGGCGGACAGCCAGACCCTGCTGATGGACCACCCAGTCAGCAAGTTCAAGCCACTGATGACCCGGGTCGAAGCAGACAAGGTCTCTGCGATGATCGAAGCCAGCAGAGAGGTGCTGGCCCAGCTTGAGCAGCCAGCAAAGAAAGCAGAGCAGAGCTCTCAATGGCTTGAAAAAGAGCCCGTGGCCGAAGAAATCACATTTGACGACTTTGCCAAAGTGGACCTGCGTATTGCCCATATCGTCAATGCCGAGTTCGTGGAAGGGGCTGGCAAGTTACTGCGGTTGACCCTGGATATCGGCGAACCCCAGACCCGTAATATCTTTGCAGGCATCAAGTCGGCTTATGCACCGGAAGCCCTGATTGGCAAACACACCGTCATGGTGGCCAACCTGGCTCCCCGGAAAATGAAGTTTGGCGTCAGTGAAGGTATGGTGCTGGCAGCCGGTCCTGGTGGCAAAGATCTCTGGATTCTGGAGCCCCATGAAGGCGCCGAGCCCGGTATGCGGGTGATGTAATCCAACCTGCAGCCTCGCTCCCATGACTTGAGCCCATGGGAGCGAAGGCCTGACGATCAAACAGACAGAACTTCCGCTTCCGTCAGATACCGCCACTGCCCTGCTGAAAGGCTTGCATCCAGAACAATAGGGCCAATCTGTTCCCGATGAAGTCCGACCACCCGGTTGCCTATGGCCGCAAACATCCGCTTGACCTGGTGATACTTACCTTCATTGATGGTCAGTAAAACCTCAGCAGGAGTGACCACCTCAAGCAAGGCCGGTTTGGTCAATCCTTTTTCCCCCTTCAACTGAATGCCCGTGGCAAACTGTTCCACCAGCGACTCCCGGTCACTCTCCGGCAGGGGATCTGCCAGCTGCACTCGATACCGTTTACCACAGGCCTTGGTGGGAGAAGTCACTCGATGGGACCAGTGCCCGTCATCGGTAATCAGCACCAGCCCGGTGGTATCCGCATCAAGCCTTCCGGCAATATGCAATGACCGGGCCTTGGGCACATCCAGCAGAGTCAACACCGATGGATACTCCTCATCCACATTGGAGCAGAGAGTATCTGCCGGTTTGTTCAGCATGATATAGCGAAGCCCACGGACTTTCAGGGGCGCTCCATCCAGCCGCACATCGCACTCCCTGGGCACTTTGAAAGCGGCGTTTTTTTCAAC
This sequence comes from Endozoicomonas sp. Z74, assembly GCF_057680865.1. Taxonomy (NCBI): domain Bacteria; kingdom Pseudomonadati; phylum Pseudomonadota; class Gammaproteobacteria; order Oceanospirillales; family Endozoicomonadaceae; genus Endozoicomonas; species Endozoicomonas sp. Z74. Next base: position 11,087 of record NZ_JBLYZI010000088.1, on the reverse strand, counting down.
CTGACCGTTACAGGTCACCTCCCCCCGGTGCAGGGCCTTTTTGGCCTGGGAGCGGGTCAGTTCGGTGCTTTCACACAGGTATTTGTCCAGCCGCATGGGTATTCAACACTCAAAAATGGGAGCCATGTTAACGGTCAAGCGTCTTCCCGTCACCTGTAATTGAGACTTCCATGATTGGAAAACGCCACTCAACCGGAACCATGAAGAGCCCGCTACAGTAGCATTCTCTGAGTAACCACAACTCTTTATTCTATACTCCTCCCCCCACTTTCAGGAAAAAAATAAAGCCAATGCTTCTTCATTTGATACCTTTTAAAAAAGGGTTTTATTGTTTCCTCAATAAACTGCCATTAACTCTGGCATTATTATTGATATTTAATATTACAAGTGCAGAAACAACACAATACAGCTTTGTTTTTTATAACTCTGAGAAAAATAAAATCTGTACAGCCTGGTGTGATGATTTACAATCCCACCTATTCTGCACAACCGTTAATCCCATGAAGGGGCTCAGGTTCGAACCCGCTCAATCCATTCAAAACCGTTCAAGCCTGCAAAAAACAATCTGTCAACGCTCTGTAGCGCCTCTGAGCAATCCTGAAACCCACCAGCAATCAACCGCACCCAACACCCCGGAAACATCCGGTCATAAAACCTGCCCGGCACTGCCCCACAGAAGCCTGAGCTTCTTCAAAAAGCTGTTCAGACGTCATATTCTTCCCCCCATTGAAGACGTTCAATACTTCTGGACCTGCTCGAAAGGGGATTTTGCAGAAGACAGCCTGGCCGTTCTGCTTCCCTATACTGCATCGGTCTGGCTATTGAAAAGCGGGCACCCTGAACTGCTGTTCCCCATTATCCTTCTTCAACCGGGGCTGAACGTTTTCGGAGATTATGTAGGAGACCTGATCGAAGATGGCGCTCAGGAGATTTCTTACTCACGGCTCCCCCAGTCATTTCCCCAGTTTCTGAATGAACTGGTTGAAGATTATTTTAAAATGCTGGCACTAACCCTTCTCTTAATTGATTTCGAGGTGATTGATCCGGTGCAAGTCTTTGGCAATTCTCAACCTGGGCGGCTCGCTGCACACCTGGTCAGGCCTGTTCAATGGTCAATCCGCATAGTATCGTTTCTATCCCTGTACAACCTTGTGAATGCTGAAGCGGATGAACTAGGCGACAATGTGGCACAGTCCATACAGATCTGGTAACGGTTTTATGGAAGGAAGCGTAGCCTTTTTCATTCATCAGGCTTAAAATGCACGCCCGTTTATCTCTGCATAACTGCTTTTCCACCTCCCCCCGATATGAGGCTGTCAATTTTGTTATTTTCCGAACTGGCCCTGCATGAAAGAGTGCAAAAAGCCCTGATCGAACTGGGTTTCCAAAACGCAACGCCAGTTCAGGAGAAAGCCCTGCCCGAGATTCTGGCCGGGAAAGACCTGATGGTCAGCGCGGAAACCGGCAGTGGCAAAACCGCTGCGTTTCTTTTGCCCATGCTCAGCCATATGCACAGCAACCCGGCACCCAAATCCAGCACCCGCGGGCTGATTCTGGTGCCCACCCGGGAACTGGCCCTGCAGGTTCTGAAAGCCTGTGAAGCCCTGGCCCGATTTACCTACATTAAGGCAGGACTGATCATCGGCGGAGAAGATTTCCGCCACCAGATCAACACCCTCAGAAAAAACCCGGAAATCCTGATAGCTACCCCCGGCCGCCTGAAGGAACACATGGAAAACCGCAATCACGATTTCAGTGATCTGGAATACCTGGTACTGGACGAAGCGGATCGCATGCTGGATATGGGCTTTGGAGCCGATGTGCTGTCCATCACCGGCGAGTGCCGTACTGAACGGCAGACCCTGCTTTTTTCCGCCACGCTCGAAGGCCGAGCCCTGAAGGAAATGGCCCGGGAAGTCCTCGCCTCGTCGGAACAACTGACCCTCAATACGGTCAAAGACCCCCACCAGAATATCCGTCAGCAGATCATGCTGGCGGATGACATTGCCCACAAGGAAAAACTGCTGATCTGGCTGCTGCAGAACGAATCCTTTGAAAAAGCTCTGGTGTTTACCAACACCAAAGCCCAGGCGGAGACCTTCTTTGGCAAGATCCGGGTCAAGGGGTTGAAGGTGGGTGTCCTTCACGGTGATATGGACCACCGGGAGCGCAAGCACGTTATGCGCCTATTGTCCGAGGGCAAAATCAACATTCTGATCGCCACCGATGTGGCCGCCCGGGGGCTGGATATCAAAGGCGTGCAGCTGGTCATCAACCTGGAGATGGCCCGTAACGGCGATGACTATGTTCACCGCATTGGCCGAACCGGCCGGGCCGGTGAGCAGGGGCTGGCCATTTCCCTGATTGGCCCTGATGAGTGGAACCGGATGGCGGGCATTGAGCGCTATCTCAATGCTCAGTTTGAAAAGCGCTCCATCAAGGAACTGCGTGGCAGCTACAAGGGTCCGAAGAAGCTGAAAAGTTCCGGTAAAGCCGCCAGCAGGAAGAAAAAGCCCGCAGGCAAAAAGAGCACTGCCAGAAAAGACGAAACCGGTAAACAACGCCATCGCACCCGGAAAAACATTGGCAAGCGACGCAAGCCTTCAACCGACACAGGCCCTTCTGAACGAAAAGTCCCTGAGACTGTTTCAGTCGACGCCGGTTTTGAACCACCCAAGCGTAAAAAGTAACCTCAATTTCAAAAAGGATAAACAACCCTCTATGACCACCTTCACATCGCTTGGTTTATCAGAGCCTTTGCTTCAGGCCGTGTCTGAAGCCGGGTATCAGCAACCTACGCCGATTCAGGCCAAAGCCATCCCCATGGCCATGACCGGGCGGGATCTGATGGCCTCCGCCCAGACCGGCACCGGCAAAACCGCGGGTTTTACCCTGCCACTGCTGCACCGGTTATCAGAAATGCGTGCCAGTGCCCATATTCGAGCCCTGGTACTGGTGCCTACCCGGGAGCTGGCACTTCAAGTGCAGGAAAGCCTTGCCACCTACGGCACCCATCTGCCCCTGAAGTCAGCAGCCGTCTACGGTGGGGTCGATATGGAGCCCCAGATCAAAGCCCTGGAAAGTGGGCTCGATATCCTGGTGGCCACCCCGGGGCGCCTGCTGGACCTGATTGCCAAACAGCATGTTGATCTGAGCAAACTGCGCATCCTGGTTCTCGATGAGGCTGACCGGATGCTGGACCTGGGCTTTCGGGAAGACATTGAACGCATCCTGAAAAGTGCCCCGGTAAAACGCCAGAATATGCTGTTTTCCGCCACATTTTCCCGGGACATCAAGCAGCTGGCCCATGAGTTTCTGCGGCACCCGGTCAAAATTGAAATAGAAAACCCCAACTCCGCAGCAAAAACGGTGATCCAGTCCGTTTATCCCGTAGACCAGCAGGACAAGCCGGAAATCCTCAGCTACCTGATTAATGGTGGAAAGTGGGAAAAGGCACTGGTCTTCGTCCGCACCAAAAAAGCCGCCAATAAGGTGGCTGAATTGCTGGAGGAAGACGGCATCAACGCCCGCGCCATTCACAGCGATAAAAGCCAGTACCTTCGGGTGCGAACTCTGGAGGACTTCAAGGACCACTACTTCAATGTACTGGTCGCCACGGATGTCGCCGCCAGGGGTCTGGATATTGAACAGCTGCCACTGGTGGTCAACTATGATTTGCCGAAAGTGGCTCAGGACTATGTTCACCGAATTGGCCGGACCGGCCGGGCAGGTCAACCCGGCAGAGCCATCTCCCTGATGAACCCGGAAGAGAAAAAGCTACTTGAGTCCATCCGCCAGAAAACCAAACAGCCCCTGAAGGTTGAGCCGCTGCCTTACTTTGAGGAAGGTGAAGTGAGGCCCGCCCAGATCAATGAGCCTCTGAGCCCTGAGCGCCCACGGAAAAAACGCCCGACTTTCAATAAGAGACCTGGCAACAGCAATACCCGTCAGGCTCAACAAAAGCCGGGCAGAAGGAAACCGCAAAATACCTCACGGACAAAAGGAAGACGGAGCTGATGGAAGATATTATTGAAGAGCTCCGTGAGCGTGCCCTGGACATCAGCCTGCCCCTGGAGCTGCCCGATGAAGACCAGCTGGTGGAAGTGGAAGAGCAGATCCTGATCTCCATCCCCTACGAGTTCCGGGAGTTTCTGCTGAAGGTCAGTGATGTGGTGTATGGCTCCCTGGAGCCGGTGACGGTCACCGACCCCCACTCCCACACCTATCTGCCGGAGGTGGCAGCCACCGCCTGGTCCCTTGGGCTGCCCCGGGAGCTGATCCCCATCTGCGAAAGCCGTGGGGCCTATTATGGCGTTTCAGAAGACGGTGAGGTGGTCCGCTGGGCCCATGGCGAAGTCACCGAAGACAGCTGGCCATCGGTCTGGCACTGGGTTCGTGATGTCTGGCTGGACGGCTAGGGGCTGTTGATGTTTTAGCGTGAGCTCAGTGGTTCGTAAAGCAGCCTAACGCAATACCCTAAAGGGCACAAGGGCGAACTGGTGCAGCGCGTAGTATTCTACGTCAAGCCAGTTCAACACCACGGGAAGGCCGCTTTACGAACCACCCGAAGGGCCAAAACCAGCGCTTCCGTGCCATCGTTGCAGCAGCTTGAAAGACGACAGTACTTGTGACCTTCAGGTTATTCCTGCGCTACTGCGCCTTGGCACGAAACCGCTGGTTTTGGCTGAGCACACGACAAATCATCAACAGCCCCTAACATCAACGCAGTTTAAATCCCCGGCTTTCGAGAAACGCCTTCATATGAGGGCGGGACTCCTTACCCAACAGGGCTGCCATATCCTGGCTCCAGGTTCGATCCAGCTTGCCCCGGGTTCTTTGTTGGTAATAGACCCGCATGGTCTCATCGTATTGTTTGATCTGCACTGTCTGCACGGGCTGATAGGATTCCTCCATAAGAATGGATGCCAACGGCAGCCGGGGTTTGCACTGTGGATCCTGGGCAGGGTAGCCCAGGCACAATCCAAACACGGGATACACCTGTTCTGGCAACTTAAGTAAATCAGAGACCTGCTGAGGATCATTTCTCAGGGCCCCAATGTAACAGATACCCAGCCCGGCCGATTCCGCCGCCACCACCACATTCTGAGCAAACAGGGCCACATCAATGGTGGCAATCATAAAATGTTCGGTCATTCCCTCCGGCATGGTTTTACCGGCCTGCTCACAACACCAGGAAGAGCGGTGGAGATCCGCACAGAACACCAGGAATTCAGCGGCCTCTTCAATATAGCCCTGCCCACCTGCCAGCTCTGCCATGGCCCTGCGAACACGGGTATCCCTTACCCGGATCACACTGACTCCCTGAAGATTGCTGGAGGTCGCTGCACACTGGCCGGCTGAAACCAACTCCTTTAATAACTCGTCGGTGATGGGTCGGTTAGTAAACTTGCGGATGGAGCGGTGGGATTTAAGAAGTTCGATTACCGGGTTTGTCATCATTGGGTATCAGTCCATGGTCAGCAGTCTTGGGGCAATTACAGACCAGCATAACAGCCAGCAGAAGATAAAACAGGTTACAGCTTTGACATGAATAGCCCAATTTTCCAGCCTTTTTCATTCAAACAGTACTCCCCTTCCTGTTTTCGGTTCTTATTGACTGCCTGTGCTAGAATTCCTGCCCATTGGCTCCGGATTTACGTTCCGGCCTGATTGCCAGAGAAAATAAAGACAATGACCAAAGACAATCGACCTTCTCCAAAGGCGCCTGTACCCACAATTGTGGTGTGCGCTCTCTATAAATTTGTTCCACTTGAGCATTATGTTCAGCTGCGTGAGCCTCTGCAAAGCGTCATGGAGTCTAACCAGCTACGAGGAACCCTGCTGCTGGCTCATGAAGGCATCAATGGTACCGTGGCAGGGACCCGCCCGGGGATAGATGCCCTGCTTGACTGGCTGAACAATGATTCCTGCCTGTCCCCCATTGAGTACAAGGAATCATTCACCCAGGAAATGCCCTTCAGGCACAGCCGGGTAAAACTGAAAAAAGAGATTGTCACCATGGGGGTTGAAGGAGTCGACCCCAGGCATGCAGCAGGCACCTACGTGGGTCCTCTCGACTGGAATGACCTGGTTCACGATCCCGATGTGCTGCTGATTGATACCCGCAACGACTATGAAGTGCAGGTGGGCACCTTTAAAAATGCCATTAATCCGAAAACAGACCATTTTCGCCAGTTTCCCCACTATGTGAAAGAACAACTCAATCCCGGAAAACACAAAAAAGTCGCCATGTTCTGCACCGGTGGCATCCGATGTGAAAAGTCCACCGCCCTCCTCAAGGCACAGGGGTTTGAGGAGGTTTATCACCTGAAAGGAGGTATTCTGAAATACCTTGAAGAAGTGCCTCAAGAGCAATCCTGCTGGGAAGGGGAGTGCTTTGTCTTTGATGACCGTATAACCGTCAACCACCGGCTTGAGCCCGGATCCTACGACCAGTGTCATGCCTGCCGCCTGCCCATTACCGACCAGGACAAGCTGAGCGAAAAATACCAGCAGGGGGTCAGCTGCCCTCACTGTTTTGACAGGCTCTCTGCCCACCAGAAAGCCCGTTTTCAGGAAAGAGAGAAGCAAATGCAACTGGCCAGAAAGCGTGGAGAAGCCCATATAGGCGCCGAAGTGGCGGACACCGTTGTCTCACGGCGAAAAGCCAAGGCTATAGCCAGGAAGCAACAGCAGAAGCAATGACCAATGACAACAGGCCAGCCTGACCAGTGGCCTGTTGTTCAGGCAACATACTGAAAAACCAGCTTTACCGTCAAAGCCCCTCCGCGAATGGCGTGTACCAGCAACATTCCGAACCCTAGGGTAATCAGGGGCAGCAGCGGCCGTTTTTCCTCCTGGCAGAAATACCAGAGACCACCAGCAGCACCGATCACCATTGTTATTTGGCGGGTGTTAATGGGCATGCTCGCCATATCAGCCGACATAACATCCATTAAAATCACCAGGCACCCCAGTATATTCACAACCAGCCATAGAGGAGACAATAAGCCAATACTTCCAATGATCGGAAACTTGATCAACGCCCCTCCGGTCCAGGCCCGGGGTTGCAGGTCTGATGAAAGATGCAGGGCAATGCCCATTGCCAGGCCTGCCGCTATGGGATACCAGCCCCCAAGCCAGAGCAAAGCCGCTGGCAGACAGGAATGACTGATCCCCGAGCGGTGGGAAAAACCGGGCAGGATCAGATCCAGGTCAGGCAGACGAACCCCTGCGATCAGCCCCGACAGGAAAAAGACGCTGCCTTCCAGAAAAGCAACGGATGCCCAGCCCGGGAAATAATGTTTCGCGACCACCACCGAGCCGACCATCAAGCAGGCCACCAGTGGAGCACTGATCAATTTCATGCAACAGCCCTGAGCTTTCTCAGAAAAAATGCTACCCGATAAACCATTGAGGTCCTCCTGCACAACCGGAATGACCTCAGTGACGATATTGAGCGCGGACTATAACGTTGTTTTCATTGAAAAAACCAGCTTATTCATAAAGTAAAACATACATTCAGAACAGCGGCTGTTATAATTCGCCCCCCTTATACAGAGTGCTCACTCTGAACAGTGGAAGTGTCTACCGAATCCAGAGCCCATAGCGAAACAGCAGCATTTTCATTGTGAGAGTGCAGACTAACGAGCAGATTAGCGTGTTACAGAAGAAAACCTTATGACGTACAAACTGAACGCCCGGCAGCTTGAGTCTATTCAACGCCTGCCCGACCATGAGCGTTATGACTATTTTCTGCGCAAGGTGGCTGACTGGGAAGAGATCTGGAGCCTCCACAGTCCTGAAGGCTGGGTAGAGCTGTCTGACAGCGATGGCGAAGAGTGCCTGCCCCTATGGCCTCACCCCGACTTTGCAGCAGCCTGGGCCACCGGTGACTGGTCGGACTGCAAACCCAAAGCCATCCGGCTGGATCTCTGGCTGGAGCGCTGGACGCCAGGGTTGGAAAAAGACAACACCGTCCTGGCCGTATTTCCGGTGGATGAGGAAGAAGGGATGGTTCTTACCCCTGGAGAACTGCACGAAGCTCTGTTAACAGAACTGGAACAGGCATAAGTTCAGGCCATCCGGTCAGAGGAGTGGCTGAATAAGCCATTCCTTCCCGGTTAACCTGCCTGCTGGACTTACGACAGACTGCTAGTGATGCTGGTGATGCCCACTTTCGGCAGCAGAGTGAACCATTCCCCTGACCGGAAGTTTGAGGTCAATCGCGTCCCCATCGGAAAAATGCAGAGTCACATTGACCTTGCTCCCTTCCTCAAGGGGCTTTTTCAATCCCATCAACATGATGTGGTAGCCACCTGGCTTCAGCTCCAGGTTCTGACCGGGTTTTATGGGCAGACCGCCATCCACCCGAAACATTTTCATCATACCGTCTTTCATGGCATGCCCGTGGATCTCCGTTCTGAGGGCAATATCACTGTCAATGCTCTTGAGGGTGATGGTTTCCTTTTCATGGTTCCGGATCGTCAGGTACCCGGCTGAGTTCGCTGCAGCAGGAGGTGCCAGACGGACATATTCATCGGAAACCATCACGTGGGCAGCCTGGCTGACCGAAGAAACCAGAGCCATCGCTCCAGCCAGAACCGCTGACATCATCAGGTGGTTTTTTTTATGCATACTGACCATTACTCCTGTAACTATTCAAGTGAGTCTCACCCTTTCAACCTCACCCTGTTTGACCGGTATCCAGTTCAAACACAATGGTTTTGATCGCCTGGGGAGTTTCAATTTTCAAACGGGCCAACCAGGCCATATCCGGGTCAGTGGTACAGAAATCCACTCTTCCCGTACCGCTGTAATGCTCACCCGTGGCCCCATTATTGCCTTGGGGACTCAGGGTAAAAGGCATCAACCCCATGGGCATATCCCGCCCGATAAATTCCATAGTCACTTTACGGGCAGCCATGCCTGAGAGGTTCACGTCTACCTGAAGTGGCTGACCAACAGGCAGGCTGGCGGGATGAATGCTCAAGGTGGCAACACCATCATCCAGCTGAACCCGACAGCCTGCAGAAGTGTCACAGTAACTGAACACCTGTTGCCCGGCTTTGTCGGTGCTGTTCCCGTCAATGCCATACCCATCGAAACCAGACAGCTCAAAGTCAGGCCGGTCAAAAAAAAGCGGCAGGTTGATCACGGTCAATAACCCCAGAGCCATTACTGCGATCATCCCTCCCCGGATTCCATTACTGACTTCAAGCCTCATAAAACCCCTATAAGTACTACCCCGCAACAATATGAGGCATTATACGCATTCTGTATGCATTCCAAAGTGATGAAGTACGCGTTGAAACACCAAAACCGCAGGCAAACTCCATGGATCTTTTTGACAGCCATTGCCATCTGAACGCCAGAGCCTTCGACAACGACAGGGCGGATATTCTGGCAAAAGGCCATCAACTGGGGCTTTCAGGCCTGTGTATCCCTTCCACAACAGCTTCAGAATGGGAATCACTCCTGAGCCAGGCCAGAGACTCCAGCCAGCAACAGGACGTTCACAGAATGCGACAATATGTCGCACTTGGGCTGCACCCCTGTTTTCTTTCTCCCCCAAACCTGGAAAAGGACCAGAAAGAGAAGCGCTGTCATGAGCTGGAAAAGCTTGATCAACTGCTCAGCCAGAAACCGGCGGGACTGGTTGCAGTGGGGGAAACCGGGCTCGATTTCCATGATCGGGAACTGTCGGATGACCAGAGGGAGCAACAACAGCGGTATTTTTCTGAACAACTCCGGCTGGCAGGGCACCACGGGCTTCCGGTCATTATTCATGGCAGAAAAAGCCATGACCGGATACTCGGGCTTCTGAGGAAATACCCTGTGGACCGGGGCGGCATTATTCATGCGTTCTCCGGGAGCGAGCAGCAGGCGCTGCAATACATTGAACGGGGCTTCAAACTGGGTTTTGGCGGCGGCATTACGTATCCAAGAGCCCGAAAAACACGACATCTCGCCGCATCCCTTCCCCTGGAAGCCATTGTTCTGGAAACCGACGCCCCGGATATGCCCCTGAACGGCTTTCAGGGACAGAGGAACTCCCCAGAGCACCTGCCAGCCATTGCCCATTGCCTGGCCGAATTGAGACAGCAGCCTGTGAACGACATTGCAGAGGCCACCACCCGCAACTGCAAAATGCTCTTTGGCATACACTCTATTCAAAAGGAAAACTGGCAAAATGCCCCTTGATCAACTTCTATGAGAGTTCAGGCATAAGGATCTTGCGCCGTTATAAACCAGAAACTCCCAGGGCATTTCCATGACAACACTTGAATCCTACCTGAGCTTTACTTTCACCGAAGAGCTTCAAAGCGCCAGAGATACTGACCTGTTTGCCTGGATTCAAACCACCCAGGGGGTTCGCAACCTGTTTATTGCCCGACCACCCGAATTTACCCCGTTACAGGTCACGAACTGGATTGAGGATGACGGGCTTTGCCTGAGCCAGTTGCAAGTGGCCGATGACGGCTCAGCGCTGCTTGTGGTTCGCGGTGAAGGAAAAAATCACCAGGGCGACTACGCAAACCCGGCCTCCCATGTGCTTCCCTTGACACAGCAACTTCTTTACATCGACCTGCAACATATGCCCTCCCAGCCCAGGGAACTGGCAGAAACCGCTCTGGCCTATTTTCGACCCGGCACCCCGGAAGTCTACTTTTCCAGAAAGGGTGAGCTCTTCAAAGTGGACACCTCTGTCCCGGAAGACAGCACTGAAAAAGCCGAGAAGGTGCTTTCCACCCGAGGTAGCATCAGTGAGCTGGCCTGGAGTCAACAGGGGGACCAGCTTGCCCTTACCGTATGCCGCAACAGGCACAGTTTTATCGGGCTTTTCTCTCCGGAAAAGACCACCTTGAAATGGCTGGACCCTTCGTTTGACCGGGACTGCATGCCCGTCTGGTCACCGGACGGTCAGCACCTGGCCTTTATTCGCTGCCATGGTGGCAAGTATAGTGGACCCCAAAAACTGGACCACTGGCTAAGTTAAGTTTTTCGACTGTATGATGCCCTTTCAAGGAGGGGAAAATGACAGTCAGAAAAAGGAAGCGTCATGCACCTGAATTCAAAGCTCAGGT
>NZ_JBLYZI010000087.1:0-26076 GCF_057680865.1 Endozoicomonas sp. Z74 | reverse complement strand
ACCTTCTCAAGCTTGATACTTCAGTGAAGGCTGGTATCAAGAACAAACGTAAAACCTGTGGCTGGGATGAAGACTATATGATGAAAGTGCTTGGGCTGATTGATTCTTGATCATGTTTTTGCCCTGGGAATGCCCCCCAAAAGACGGTAAAAAAGCGTTCAGGAATGTGAAATTTATCTTTGATACTTCACTCTGTGATAAAACAACTGTGCTTGATTTTTCCTCAGAGTTCTATAAAACGGGTTACAAACTGGATTTTTCCGGTGATCGGAAGGTGGTTGCCTATTACCTGGATCCATTTAATCCTATGTCCATTTGTCAGGTTACCCCTGCTGCTAGCGTCGGGTTTGTAATGGATTCCTCAACAAAAAGTACGATTTCTTTGATTACTGAGGGAGAGAATGGCATAGAAAAAATTGATCTGACAGGTGAAGGTGCTGAATGGTTGGAGGGATCCGGTACCATTGACATTGACATTGACGGTGTCCCTGGTGATGCTCCGATTGAGCAATTGGATACAGAACTAGCAGGGGGGGTACTGGATAGCAGGGAGTCAGGGAGTATTCCTGCTTTCCGGGAAGGCCGAAGGCGTCACCAGGAACACCGGTGTTTTAAAGATGATGATAGCCCTTACCACTATAAAGCCCGAGTGATAAAGAATGAGCTTTTGTTCGATAGCTCAAACGAGAAATTTATCAGGGATAGGTTTGAAAAAAATGTTGCTGGCAAGTTTTGGAGTGTGGATTTTTGGTATAGCCAGGTGTTTTTACCAATACTCAATCGTTTTAGTATCTGTTTTAGTGAAAGTGATCCAGAAAAAGCCTGTCTTTATAACAGGTACGCTAACAAATGTTTATGTCTCGATCTAAGTGAATATCTATTTTTCAAAGAGGAAAAGTTTTGGTTTCCCATAGGTTCTGAAAGAACATTACATTGGGCTAAGGCTCAAGATGTAATAAAGCGTGATGATCGAGAAAAATCCCAACCATTTTTTATGCGGCATGGAATGGGGAGTAGATTTCGAGATAAGATGAAGCCGGTTTATTGCACATGCGAGGCCGGGGGAGATATGGGGGTTACCTTTGAAGATAGGATGCCTGATACAACAGAACGGTATCTTGAGAAACACTGCTATTACGAAGACAATCACAATAATGTAGAGAAATGCAAGCCTTTTCGAATTCTGGTGATTGGGGGAGATAAAGAGGGCATAGACGACTTGGTACATGATATGGACACGGAAGAGGGAAGTGGGGATCTGGTGGAAGGGTCCGGTGATTTTCTGGAAGCCGGAAGTGGAGATACTCCTCCTTCAATCTTTTCCCATACTGATCCCAACAATGATAGAGATAAAGTGTCATCAGCGTCGGCTAAAACTGAATTGGGAATATCTGCTTTAATACTTTGGCTGATGGCTAGCTACTTGAACTGAGAGGGGGTTGAGGTTTCGTCATGTTATATCTGATTGACCTCCCGGTTGACCTGCTCAGCCCATCTTAATACTTCCGCTACCGGCTGGATTAACTCAGAGGGAATGTAATCGCCAATCTCTGTGTCGGCCTGGAGGGTCCTGGCCAGGGTAACCTGCCGCATGACCGGTATATTTTCTTCCTCTGCGATCCGGATAATCAGGGCGGCCCTGGCGGCCAGGCCTTTAACGGTGACCATGGGCAGAGGTGTTTCTCCCCGACGGTAACATAAGCCGATGGCGATATGGGTCGGGTTTGTGACAATGGCGCTGGAATTCCTCACCGAGCGACGAACATTGGATTGAACCTCCTGGTGAAGCTGACGGCGTTTGCCTTTTATTTCCGGGTTGCCTTCGGTCTCCCGGTACTCTCTTTTCACTTCATCCTTACTCATTCGAAGCTGTTTCCGGTGCTGATACCGCTCAAAGAAATAGTCTGCTGCAGCAATCAGCACAAAACCCGTGGCGGCGTAAAGTAGCAGCTGCTTTACTTGTATGGCTACGGTGGGAAGCAGGCATTGTTCCTGACAGTGGCGCATGTCCAGCAGGGTTCCCAGGTTGTTTTTGAGTACCAGCCAGACCAGAAAGGTGAGCAGGGTGACTTTTAACAGAGACTTGAACAGCTCCATCAGGTTTTTCAGGGAAAACAGTCGCTGTGCGCCTTTAAAGGGATCTACCTTCTCAAACTTGGGAATGATCGGATCGGCGGAAAACAGCACTCCTGTCTGGGCAAGGTTTCCCACCAGAGCGGCGATCAGGGCGGCACTGAGAATGGGGGCTAGCAACAGCAACAATTCATGCAGCAGCCTGGGAAAGAGGCGAATCAGGGCCTGATGAAAAGGCTGGTCAAGGAACTCCAGAGGCAGCAGGGTCAGGGCTTTCAGATGATTCAGGTAAAAGTCGCCCATGGCCAGCAGGGTGCTGACAATGGCCAGAATTATCAGAACCGAGGGAATTTCCCGGCTTTTTGCCACCTGGCCTTTTTTTCTGGCGTCTCTCAGACGTTTCGGGGTGGCCTGTTCGGTTTTTTCACTCATGTCATCAGTGTTGCCTGCTCAAGGCTGTGGACTGGAAATCAACTGAAATATCTGCTCTATGGCCTCTGGAAGGTGTTGCACCGGGGTCGCCAGGCGGGTCATCAAAAAACCGAAATAAAGGAGCAGTACTGCGCCGCCAATACCGCTTTTCACCGGCATGGAGAGAGAGAACACATTCAGCTGGGGGGCAAACCGGCTGATCAGGGCAAGACCAAATTCGGCCATGAACATGGCAATGATGACCGGGGCGGCGAAGATGACCGTCATTTTGACCAGCGCCCCCAGCTGGCTGGCCAGAAAATAGAGGCCTTCTGTCTGTATTCGTGGATAAAAGTCAGTGACAGGCCAATAAAGGTAGCTTTTATACAGCATTCCCAGCAGTAGCAGCAGGGCACCGCTGGAAAAAAACAGAGTTACCAGGCTCTGGGTGAGCAGTATGCCCAGGGGGGAGGACTGGGTTTCCAGGGCCGGGTTCAGGGAGGAGGCCATGGTAGCTCCCCTCTGATTATCAATAAAAAAGCCACTGGCTTCAGCCACCCAGAATGGCAGGGAAGCACAGAACCCAACCATCAGGCCAATGGCGGTTTCCTTAAGTACAATCCCCACAATGGCGCTTATGGGCTTGAGCAAACTTATGGGTAAACTCTGCATCTGATCCACGACAGTCGGGCATATAAACAGTACCAGACTGAACACAACGCCGTTACGGATCAGCCGCCCCCCCAGCATTTTTTTACCCATCACTGGCAGAATAATGAACACAGCCATTAACCTGGGCAGTGACAGCGTAAAGGCGGTGGCCGCCTCCCGCAGTGGCTCCAGCTCCATCAGGTCAGCCCCGGCATGGTATTGAACAGTATCAGGGTGAAATTCAGTAACTCTGCCCCCAGCCAGCGGGCGGTCACCAGCAATGTGACGCTGACCGCCACCAGTTTAACCACAAACCCAAGGGTCTGCTCCTGCACCTGGGTCAGGGCCTGAACCAGGCTCACCAGTGTGCCAACGATGGCTGCCACCGCAATGGGTGGCATTGAGAGCAGAAGGATCAGGAGCAGGGCCTGTTCACTGTATTGAATGATCTGGGCTTCATTCATGGGTACCCCCTCAGGAATAACTGCCTACCAGGCCGTGAACGAGGCGGGTCCAGCCATCCACCAGTACAAAAAGCAGCAGTTTAAAGGGCAGTGAAATGGTCATGGGTGACACCATCATCATGCCCATGGCCAGAAGTATGTTTGACACCACCAGGTCAATGGCAATGAAAGGCAGGTAAAGGAGGAACCCCACTTCAAAGGCCAGGGTCAGTTCACTGACGGTAAAGGCCGGGAGTAATATCAGCAGGCTGTCTTTTTCCAGCCGTCTGATATACGCCTCTGGCCAGATATCCGAAGCCGTTTTCTGGAAAAAATCGATTTCATTATGGCTGGCGTGGTTTATCAGAAACTGTCGCAGAGGGAGCAGTCCCTGATTCCAAAACTCAATGACCGAATCCTTGTTTCCCAGGCTGATATCGTGTGCCTGCCAGTAGTCAAAGATAGCAAATCCCACCGGGGCCATGATGTAGAGGCTGAGCAGCAGCGCCATGCCATAAAGGGCAATATTGGGAGGGATCTGCTGGATGCCCAGGGCGTTGCGAACCAGTGAAAAGACCACGGTCAGTTTAATGAAGGAGGTGGCCATGACCGCCAGGAAGGGAATCAGCGATAGCGCCAGTAACCCGGTAATCAGGGTAATGGGATCTGGCAGGGCGTTCATTGGGCGGTGTCCTGACCTCCGAAGCGGACAATCCTTACCCCCGTATGCCGGTCGATTCTGACCAGTTCTCCTTCAGCGATTTTCTGGCCGTTGACGGTAATTGAGACCGGCTGTTCAATCAGGCTGTCCAGCTGAAACACATACCCCGGTGACAGGGTTTTCACCACCTCAAGAGGAAGGAGCACGCTGCCCAGCTCAAAATCCAACTGGATGGGCAGTGAGTTCAGGTCCGGTTGGGCTTCTGTGGTTTCTGCTGTGACAGGGGGATCTTCTGTCAACGGCTCATTGAGGGGATCCTCTCTGGTTTCCATAGCCACTCCCGTGCAGGTACTCACGATGCATTGGTCATCGGTCACAGTCCCCCGGGCAATGGCTTTACCGTTGGCCCTGAGGGTGACTGTGCCAGGCTCCAGCGGTTTATTGTCGAACAGGACAATGTCTCCCGGCTGAAGATGGGTAAAATCGCTCCAGTACAGAGTAGTCGAGCCTGTGACCAGTGTTATGCGGATAGGGAGACGCTCCAGCGTCTGATGAGGGTGGGTAGAGAGTTTACCAATCCATCGTCGTGCGGCTGGATCAGAACCTTCCATAAAGACAAGCAGGGGAGCGGGTTCCTGGCCTGGAGTTGTCCTGGTCAACAACAGGCTCAGAAAAAAGAGGGGGTTGTCGCAGGTACCGGGTTGGAGCTGTTCGACAGACAGCTCACCTTCCAAATGATCAATCATCATGGGATACAGTGGGGCAAGGCTTTTTTCCAGCAGAGCCATCACCAGTTCCGGGGGCAGCCCTGGCAGGGCATTGACGCTCAGGCTCTGGTGAAGCCACTGCTGCATCGAATGTTCTGGTGTGTACAGGGTTAGGTTGACGCTTCCCACCTGAAGATGGAGCTCAAGGGTTGAGGATGGCAGTTCGGTGGTGAGTGAAACATTGACGGTGAACCGGGCGGATTCTGTATCAATGACCAGAGGCCAATGGGCGGATGAGAGGTGATTCCCCAGGGCGATCTGGTCTGGGCTCAGGAGGGGGGCCTGGAAAGGCTGACAGTCACTCAAGCTCATCCTCATCACTCTGGCTGTGGTAATGCTGACGTGAACGTCCATCCGGTAAAGCGTCGCCTGAAGATGACAGGACGACAGTGGTATTAAGCTCCGGGCAGGCCTGGTTCATTTGCTGGATCAGGCTGTTTTTGTGCTGACTGATAAAGGCGGCATTTTCCGGTGTAGGCTGGATGTTGACTTGTAACTGGCTGCCGTTCAGATTGACTTCAATGCGGGTACCGTTCCAGACCCCCTCCTTCATTTGCAGCTGAACCTGTCCATAGTCTGCTTTCACCGGCAGGGAAACACGGATGGTTTCAACCAGCCGGTGAATCTGTTCCATCCGTTCAATGGGACTGGCTGCAGTATGGATCGTTGAAGCCCGGGGGGAGTGCATGGCCTGCAATAACTGATCTCCGGAAATGATCTTATCCGGTGTGGGGTGTTCTGAGAGTGTGGTTGGTTTTTCCGGGGCCATGCTTTCTTCCATTGTTTGCTTCGTGGGGGGCAGTGGAGAGAGCTTTCCCTGTTCCTGTCCGCTTCGTTGCTCCTTAATGGGTGGAGAGAGCGGGTTTGATGATCCGGGCGTTTCGTAAGCCGGGTGTTTCTCTTTCGCAATGGGCACCTGGTGAATGGGCGTTATTGGTTTCTCATTGCCAGTCTCTGGGGGTTTATGGACTGGGTGGAGGGCTTTATGCTCCCCAGACTTGAGTGGCTCTTCCTGGTGCGGTTGTTTGTGGTCGGTTGGGGTTGCATTGGGTTGAAGGGGGGCTTCTTCAGCTTTTAATCCGGCTACTGGGATTGGGACGCTGGAGCCTGGAATAAGCTTGGACAGGTTTACAGACTCTGGTTGAGTGTCCGATGGTTTACTTCTGTGACCGGCTCCACCCTGTTGCCAGTTTTGTTGCTTATGAACGGTTGTGCCAGCCTGTTTGAGTGGTAATTCCCCAGTGTTGCCGGTATCTGTTTGCCCGGTTATTTCTGTGAACTTCACGGAATCCAGCTCACCGGAGATAACGGTTTTTTTCCGGTTGGGTTGTTTTGATTGCTTACCCCTGACCGTTTCCGGTGGTTTCCGCATCAGTTCATCAAACGCTTTTTCCAGCTCACTGGTTGATGGCGGCGTTGATTGCTGTTGAATAAGGGCGTGATCTGAAGTCTCGGGTTCCACCGTCAGGGGCGGGGGGTTCTGAATGCTCATGGTATCTGCCTCTCCCGGGACATCAGTAATACATGGTCTTCCTGATCCAGTTCTTCCTTTTGGGCGTTATCCTGTTGATCCAATTTAGCCTGCCGTGATGTGATTTCCTGGAATTTTTCCAGTTTTTTACGGGCACGGTGATAGTCATCAGTGCAGGCCTCCAGCAGCACCTGCTGCTGTTCCAGGTTGAGCTGGGCTTCAGAGACCTTGATGGACAGCTGGTTTTCCTGCCTTTGCAGTTCCGCCAGGGTGGCCTGGAATTCATCCAGCTCTTTTGATGTGCACTTTTTTGATGAGCTGTTGGCCTGGCACAGTTGTTCAAACAGCCGGTTCTCTTCTTCCGGACGCCATATCTGATATTGGTCCAGTGCCTGCTGGCTTTGGGTCAATTGGTGCTCAGCCTCACTGACCTGATTTCTCTGATGAGTCAGGGCACTCTGTGCCGTCTGTTCCCGGCGCCGGGCGATGGCCATCAGTCTGGAAATCATCCGATACCTGCCACGCTCAACAGTTGAGAGACGGTGTCCGGAAAAGCCTGAAACTCGGTTGTGCTCTGGCATAGCAGGGCATTAATCGGCTCTATGCAACGGATGGCTTCATCCGCCAGGTCATCGGAGCCGGGCTGATATTCCCCAATCTGCAGCAGCAGCTCAATGTCTTCGTATTTGGCCAGCAGGGCTCTGACCCTGGCGGCGGCTGCAAGGTGTTCAGGAGAGACAATCCGGTTCATCACTCGACTGGCACTGCGCAGGACGTCAATGGCTGGATAGTGGCCCGCTGCCGCCAGTTTTCTGGATAGAATGATGTGACCATCCAGCAAAGATCGGGTTTCGTCGGCCACCGGTTCATTCATATCGTCCCCTTCCACCAGGACCGTGTAGAAGGCGGTGATGGACCCTTTACTGGACTGCCCGGCCCGTTCCAGAAGGCGGGGCAGGCTGGCAAACACTGAAGGGGGATAGCCTCTCCGGGTTGGGGGCTCCCCAGCGGCCAGCCCAATTTCCCTGAGCGCCCGGGCATAACGGGTGACTGAGTCCATCAACAGCAGCACACGCTGGCCCTGGTCGCGAAAATATTCAGCGATGGCGGTGGCGACGCAGGCGGCTTTGGTTCTTTCCATGGCCGGACTGTCAGAGGTAGAGACCACCACCACGGATTTTTTCAGGCCATCCGGTCCCAGATCGTGCTCAATAAACTCACGGACTTCCCGACCCCGCTCGCCAATAAGAGCCAGTACGGTGACATCGGCACTGGACGAACGAACCAGCATACTCAGAAGAGTGCTCTTGCCACAGCCGGCGGCAGCAAAGATGCCTATTCTCTGGCCTTGTGCACAGCAGAGCAGGCCGTCAATGGCTTTCACGCCCAGATGAATAGCCCTGTCCAGGGGGGGGCGGGACATTGGGGATGGGGGATCTCCATAGACGGGCCGCCATTCCTGTATTTGAAAAGTGTTTGGGTCTTGATCATGGTCGTTGCCCGCGCTATCAAAAGGCATACCCAGACCATTCACCACTTGCCCCAGCAATTCAGGGCCAACGGGGATACTGTGTTTACGGCCTGAGGGAATCACCTCTGTCCGGGTTGACAGACCCTGCATATCCCCCATGGGCGTCAGCAAGGCATGGTTTTCCTGAAAGCCAACGACTTCTGCCTGGAGTTTCAGGCCACTGACCGGGTCATGCAGGGTGCAAAGCTCTCCCATCTGGACGCCGGGTATCAGGGCTTTCACAATGGCGCCTACCACCTGGATTACACGACCATGCACAGGGAATAAAGCGCTGTTATTCAGACCAGATTTCAGGTTGTTAAGTAGTGTATTTGTGGAGTGGGTATAGATCGTCATTGTTAAAAGGGGAGCAGAGCATCAGAGCTGGGTTATTCCATGAAGCAGGCCTATCAATTCTATGACAGGTTAAGCTGTTCTGCAGGATTATTCTGATGCGGTTGTGTTTTTATAGTAAATAAAGATGGCTTCTGTTATGAATTTGTTTTCTGAAAAAAAAGAGATATTTTATCTATGATGAGTACCTTCAATAACCTTAACGGCTGCTGACTAACAACAAGGGACAGAAGTATAGATGGACGCTAATTATACTGCCTTTTCACATTGTCTGGGGTGTAGGCCTGAATTATCAAACAATGCTTTTTAAAGGTGAAAGAATGCTGCGACATGACTATTTCTTCTACCCCGCGGTAGCAGGACTGATTGCTTCCTTGTTTTTTAGTGTTGGAGCGGCAGGTGAAGACTCTGTTGTTGACTCCCTATTGATACATACGGACTACGAAATAAAAGTGAAGCAGGTTTTTCTCAATAGTGGAACTGACCGAATGGTGTTGCCAACTATTTTGGCGAGTAGCTTATTTCAGGAGTGGAAATGGGGAGGTGCTTTTAATAAGAGGCATGCTCAGTATCTGCCTCAAGCCAAAACCATGGTTCAAGGATGTTACTCTAATGATGATTTGGATGAGGAGAATGAGAGCTTCTTTCAGCAGGAATTGGATGAGAGGCGTAATCTGGACGCACAGGTCCGAGATATGAATGAAAACTTAAGCGAACTCTTTAATCCCATAGAACAAGAGTGTAATACGCCAGCCAGTCAGGGGGATGAAGAGGCATGTGATGCCACTCCTACTACCGAGAATCCAAAGTCAGGTAATAATAGTGACGGCAATGGTCCCCACCAGGAAGAGGCAGAGATAAGCGACTCGGCCTCGGCACAATGCGCAACTTCGCCCTCAACTGATGAGGTGATTAGGTCTGACTCGAAAATACTTCTTGTTGCTCATGGCAGCCATTTTGATAAGGAGGGTAACCCATTTACTGATCAAATTAAAGCGCTTCTTAAATTGTTTAGACTGCTGCATTGCTCTGTTAGTTTATACATTTCTACAAGTACAAGTAATATAGATATGCTTATTCGAGATAAAAAATTGGTATTTGTATTTATGGATAAAAATTTACTTCAGGATGAAAGCTGGAATCGTTTCTTAGTATCGAGCCTGGTTTCTTCCTCAGATGCTTTTGTTGGAGGCAGTTACACTCTTAGGATGATTCGGACGTTCAAAGAAGGACAGCAGGGTTTGACCGAAACATTTGAAACCAAGGGTATCAGGGGGGTCAATATAACTCAATTGAACTCAGGAATTGTGCGATCTCTCACGGGGATGGTATGTCTGTCTCTTACCAATGAAGAAAAATCAGTGTTAAACAACAATGCAGATGACATAGTGAAGCAGCTTGCTAATGAGTGGCCATGGGGAGCGCCACCCCATACTGCTGCTGTCGCTGCGGATAACGATCAGTTTGATAAGGTTACTCCAAATAGCGACAGTGAGGATCAGGACTCCTCTGATGAGAGCGACGAAGAAGACGAAGAAGTAGAGAGAAAGTCGTGCCCGTGGCCATGTACAATATTATAATTTATGGGACTCTTTAATTCCGGGTCCCGGAATGAGTTGCATTGATGTGAAAGCACTGTTGTATGTCGTCGTATAGATCACTCGCTTTTGCGGCACTACGGCATTTTCACAGGAGCATGAAAATAACCCTGATATACTTACCGGGTAATCCTATGACCCAACAAGGTTTTTAAATAGTCTATTTTAGACGACAGTATTTCGTTAATAGTGTTGACTACTTGACCTCTTCGTAATTATCCGATGACTGAATCTCCATGAAACCGGTGAGCGAACCCTCCCCAGCGGCAACAGGGCCACGGGAACATCAGATTGACAGCGGGCTATCAGGCACCTCCGTCAATACACAGGGGCGTTATCAGGGCATGCCCGCAAAACTGGTCAGTGACCCGCGATCTCTGGTTGACTCAGCGGCAGAGGAGATGACCTTTGCCCTGGCTGAGAAGCAGGGTGACAGCCACTCACGCAGAAAAAAACGTGCTGATGGTCGGGGTGACCTCCGGGAAGCCCTGGGTATCCAGCATGAGCTGATTCGTGAGGTGGAATTACAACGTCAGCTGTCGGACAGTGCCGATAAACTGAAAAAGCAGGGACTGCAAACCGTTCGCCAGTTGCGGGCTTTTCTGGAGCAATACGATCCTGACGCCTACCAGCAATACCGATTGCTCCAACATACCCGGGAATCCCTTGGGGAGGTACCCGGCGATCATCCTTTGAGAGCGCTTATCGATTCTGCCAGCCAGGAGTTGGAAACCTCGGCGAGTGAACAGATCCGGGCCGGGGTCAATATTCAGGGAGTGGCGGAAGCCTTTGCGTCACAATCACCGGGGATGGATGACCGGAAATGGCAGGGTGTTTATCAGACTGCGGTCCTTGATTACGGAGGGCTTGCCCAGACCTGGCAGAAGCTGCTGGATCAGCACAGCGCCGGTGGTGTGGAGGAGGGGGTTCGTTTTTTGATGAAGTCTCTGGCGGCGGATTATCGGGCCCATGGTTCATCGATTGATAAAACCCAGCTGTCCATGATCATGCAGGATATGCAGAAATTACGGCTGCTGAACACGCTTTATGAACGTTGCAATGAAGTATTGGAGCGCAGGGGGTTACCCGGTTACAGCGGTAGGCGTTTTATGTCGGATGTTCTGGCGATTCAGGACAGTCAGTGGCTGGAAGACTCTGCGATCAGGGCTTTCACCCTGCTGGCGGGTGAGGCAGGCAGTGAATCCGTGATCGGCTTTCTGCGGGAACTGAAGGGGTTGTTTACGCTGCTTCCTGCTGAAGCGCTGGGTGGTGAAGAGCACCGTGAACAGATTGTGGATCGGATTCAGGCTTTCCAGGATGACCATATTCACACGGAGGAACGTCGCCGTGGCTGATGGCACCCTGTCAGTGGTCACGGAGTTCTGTCGTTTGATGGGGCTTTCCGTGGCCAGTCTTCCTGCCATGATTGAGCTGGAAGGCTCTGGTCAACAATCCAGAATTCTCTGCTTTGAGCGGCATGGAGAGCAGTTGCTGGTTCTGATGAGCCGTATCCTCCTAGCCAGCGATAAGGTGGGGGAAGTAAGAACGGCCCTGACTCAGTGCCATTATCGAAAGCAATCAACGATGCAGCTTCAAGTGGGGCTGGGCCCGGGGGATGCCCTGGTATGGATTGCCCGGCTACCGCCAGAGAAGGTGTCTGTCACTCACCTGGAGCGGGTGGTTAATCAATTAACGAGATTGCATGATTTCCTGTCATGACTCTTTTATGAAAAAGTGCCTGTCATGAACATTTCGCCATTGAATGTTGGAATTGACTTCGTTCAGCAGGAAGCGGAGACACAGGCTGCTGATCACTTACCCGGTGCGCGGTTATTGCCTCCGGACGGTCAGGCAGTGACTAACCATCTTTCCCTTATGTTTCCCCCGGGACGGTCGGAACAGCTCCTTGAGGCGTTTGCCCGGCCAGAGGTCAATGAGGCCCTGTCTTCCCCCAGGCACAACCAGCAGGTCTTTGAAGCCCTCTTAGCCACCCTGAGCGATTCCCCAGAGGGCTCTGCCGCATCACTGGCTTATACCCTGTTGCAGGATTACCAGGGTGACCTGGTTTCCCTGAAAGCTAACCTGAAAAACCTGGTCCAGGCGTAATGCTCCTTTCTGATTTCGAGCGACAATGGTTGATTAATAGTGCCTGGGCCTGTCTGAACTATCACCAGTTGCAGCAGGCCAGGGTACTGATTGACTGTGTTCTTGAAAGCTTTCCCGATGATCTTACCGCATTGAAAATGAGTGCCGTGGCCCTTCTTCGATGCGGTGAGTACCCGCAAGTGCTGAAAACCCTGGACCAGCTGATGAGCCAGCCCCTTCAGGCCGCTGACAGGGCGGCTGCCTGTCTTTGTCGAAGCCGTGCTCTTTATCAGCTGGGGAGGCCCGCTGAGGCAAAAGCCTCTCATTCCCAGTACCTGGAGGTGCTTGATGAATTATCGGGCTGAGGCCATGCGCTGGTTGAACCGGCTGACCCAGCGCAGCGACGTGATGCTGGCCATCCTGTTGATGATGGTGATCTTTCTGATGATTCTGCCGCTGCCTACGGTGCTGGTGGATATTCTGATCGGTATGAATATTGGTATCTCCGTAGTGCTGTTGATGCTGGCGATTTACATTAGCAGCCCCCTGGAATTCAGTGCTTTTCCTTCGGTTCTGCTGTTGACCACACTGTTCCGGCTGGCACTTTCCATCACCACCACACGACTGATTCTGCTTCAGGCGGATGCCGGTCAGATCGTCTATACCTTCGGCGATTTTGTGGTGGGGGGTAACCTGGTGGTGGGGCTGGTGATCTTCCTGATCATCACCATTGTCCAGTTTATGGTGATTACCAAGGGCTCTGAACGGGTGGCAGAAGTCAGTGCACGTTTTTCTCTGGACGCCATGCCGGGTAAGCAGATGAGCATCGACGGAGATATGCGGGCCGGGGTGATTGATATGCAGGAAGCCCAGAAACGGCGTACTAAAGTCCAGAAGGAAAGCCAGCTGTTTGGCTCCATGGATGGTGCCATGAAGTTTGTCAAAGGGGATGCCCTGGCCGGGTTGATCATTGCCGTGGTGAATCTACTGGGGGGGATTGGTGTGGGTGTGATGCAGCATGACATGACCGGGGCTGAGGCCCTTGGAACCTATGCCATCCTGACCATTGGTGATGGTTTGATTGCCCAGATACCGGCGCTGCTGATCTCCATCACCGCTGGCATCATTGTGACCCGGGTGGGGGATGAGGAGGATGAACAGGCCAACCTGGGAAGCACCATTGGCCGTCAGGTGACCGGCCACCCAAGGGCTCTGTTGATCGGAGGCGCCCTGCTGCTGATATTTGCGGTATTGCCGGGTTTTCCAACGCTGACTTTTCTCTCTCTGGCGGCGGTTATAGGCGGTGGCGGCGTGCTGATGGTCCGAAAAATCAAAAGGCTGTCGGCGCCTGGCCAGCAGTCACTGATCACTCACACGGCCAGTGCTGATCATGGGCCGGTGACCCGGACAGATACAGGGCCTGTGTCCGATGAACCGGATGCGTTTGCCCTGACAGTGCCTTTGCTACTGGATGTTTCTTCCTCATTAAGAACGGTGCTGGTGGATGCCGGGCTGGATGATGAGCTGGCCCGTTTGAGAAAGGCACTCTATATGGATCTGGGGATACCTTTCCCCGGCATTCACCTGCGTTTTAATGAACTGCTTGAAGCCGACTGTTATCAAATTCATCTTCAGGAGGTGCCTGTGGCCCGGGGGTACCTTAGAAGGGACTCCCTTTTGTTGAAAGAGCCTTCTGAAACGCTTTCGATTCTGGGCATCAAAGTGGACCAGGGAGAACACTTCCTTCCGGGGCGTGATACCCTCTGGGTAGCCGCGGAGCATGGTGAGGACCTGGAAGCCGCTGGCCTGGGGTTTTTAAGACCTATTCAGGTGTTGTCGTATCATCTGGCCCATGTTCTGAAAACCCATGGAGAGGATTTTATCGGTATCCAGGAAAGTCGGCATTTGCTCGAGCAGATGGAAGGAGGATATGGCGAACTGGTCAAGGAGGTCCAGCGCCTGCTGCCCCTGCAGAAAATCACCGAGATTTTCCAACGACTGGTGTCAGAGGATATTTCCATTCGTAATCTGAGAGCCATACTGGAGGCCATGGTGGAGTGGGGACAGAAGGAAAAGGATGTGGTGCAGCTCACGGAATATATCCGATGCAACCTCAAACGTTACATCTGTTACAAATACAGCAATGGGCAGAATATTCTGCCCACCTATCTGCTGGACCCATCCCTTGAAGATACGATCCGCGAGGGCATACGCCAGACCTCGGGGGGCTCCTATCTGGCCCTGGAACCTTCTGTGACCCGGGCCTTTGTAGAGCAGGTGAAAACCACGGTGGGTGACATCGGAAAAATGCAACGGACGCCGGTTCTGATGGTGTCCATGGACATTCGCCGGTATGTCCGCAAGCTGCTGGAGGGGGAGATGGATGAACTGCCGGTGCTCTCCTTTCAGGAAATGACCCGGCAGATCAATGCCCAGCCCATGGGGCGGGTCAGGCTGGCGCTTTGACTCCCTCTCTCTCTTATTCGCAGCCCCCTTATCCGTCTCCTTATCTGGAGTCGGATCCTGTGACGGAATGGTTAAGGAATCGGGGAAAAAAGGTGTTCTGCCATTACCTGACAGGCTCCTCACTGGTGACCGGGGGACGGATTCGTTTGTTGAACTCTGAGCTGGTTTACCGGGTAGAACCCGAAGATACGGTCCTGATTCTGTTGTACCGAAGCCTGTCAGCCAGGAGGGGGTTAACAAACCGTTTCAGAGACCTGCTGGTTTTCTGTGCTCTGGTTGCGGATGAGGTGGCTTCGATTCGTTACATCAAGGCGAAAGCGATTCCCTGGCCTGAAGCCAGTGGCAAAGGGTTGGGGCAGGAGAGGCTGCAGACCCTTTACTGTCAGCATATTGGTACCCGTCGGGTGAATGGGTGGCTCTATTTTGATCTTGAGGATTATCGCCATGCTCCTGAAAACTGCCGTGCTTTTTTAAAAAAGACACTCGTCCGATGATATCGGAATGGAGTGGGTTGATCCGGCAGGGTTCTGGTTTTTTTATTACTTCACGTCAGTTTGTCTGCAAAAGTTAAATCGGAATCTGATAATGGTTGCTGAATAAGCGACTATGCTCCACATACTGTTGGAAAAAACATTGCGAAAATGAGTCATGATTATTTCGACATGCAGAGTTGACATGACTTTTATCGGTTGTAACCGGGAGTGACTTCAATGCTCGACTCCGTCCGTTTAAGTTCACCCCCCTATCTGGTGGAGAGGAGTGAGTCCCTGCCCCAGGCGGAGGATTTTGCTGAAAGGCTTCTGCGGGAGGGAAGCTCTTTTCGTGAACTGGAAAGCCAGGGGTGGGGGCTGAACTTTAATCATCCAGACTTTAAAGATCAGTTGATCTCATCATTGAATACGGCCATCGGTTATTATCAGCATGAGAATAACCTTTCCGGTGATCTTGAACCGGGTGAGGCAAGCAGATTTCTTCGGCGATTTTCCAGAAAGGCCTCCAGCGTCCTGGAGAAAGACCCTTCTCTGGCATCTGACCCTTCCAGCTGGCTAAACGCTGTTGTGGCATCTTTTTCCGGTTCTGAATCAACTGCTTCCAGAGAGTTGGGGCAAGCGACAGGTCATCAATATCAGCAGGACAGTATCAGCGCCACTAACGGCAGAAACGTTCTGGATGTCTATGAGAAGAAACTGAAAGAGGCCTCTGCCAGAAAAGACGTTCATTACCAAAACATCAAGAAGTTGATCGAAGAGCAGGAGCATCTGAACAGTGCCCGCTCCAAAGTGAACAAAATTGTCAATGCCCATTCCGACAGCAAGCCAGGGGATGAGCTTTCATGGCCTTCTTTTACAGCTGAGGAACAGGCTGTGCTGACTAAGTACAGCTTGTCGGCGGGCAGTAAGAAGAAAAGTGACCTCCAGAATTTCTCGGAAAGAATCGGGAACCGATCCAAACAGCTCAGTGAAAACTCACAGCTGGAAACCACCGATATGCAGGATGCCATCAACCAGTACAACAACGTGACTGAAGCCATTAGTAAGTTTATTCAGAAAATGTACGACACCAGTAAAGCCTTTATGTCCTGACTGGGTCGATGGTTTTCTCTGTCGCGGAGAAAGCCACTCAATGAAAAGGGTCGTTATTATGAATAACCCGACGGGCAGTGAGCCCTCCCCGGAAGAATTGGCAGAAGAGCTGATGGAGTTTGTGGCTTCAGGTGGCACCCTGAAGACCCTTGAGGCGATTCCCCCGAAAGCCATGGAGGGAGGGTATGCCACTGCTCTGGGTTTTTATGAGAACAACCGTCTTGATGATGCGGAAAAGCTGTTTCAACTGCTGTGTCTTCTGGATCATTACGAACCCCGTTTTTTCATGGGACTGGCAGCCTGTCGGCAGCAGTCGGGCCAGTATGAACAGGCCGTAGAAAGCTACAGCTATGCAGCTCTGCTGGACAGCAATGATCCCCGCCCCCCCTTTCACAGTGCTGAGTGCCACCTTGCCCTTGGGAATACTCCGGAAGCGGAAAGCGGGTTCTATGCTGCCAGCCATTTTCAGGGCGGTGGTGAACGGTTTGATGAATTGCGAAAAAGAGCCCGGGCCATGTACGAGTTGATGCAGAAGCAAAAGCAAACGACAGCGGGTGATAAACCGGGCGAGTGAGTGTTTGTGGATGAATCGGGAGTTTTGAATGATGGATACCGTCAAAGGGGCTAGCCCCGGCAGTGTGCTGACTGCCGAAAATACAGAAGCCCTTGCCAGTCGGGTGAATCAGGTAGCCAATATGGTCTCTCAACCTGCCTCGGTGGAGCCCTCTGAACCGAAAAAAGTCAGCCGACCGGCCATTCTTCTGGACCCTTCGGAATCGGGCTCAGGGGATGACTTCATGCTGGCCCTAATGGTACTTCAGCAGAAGCTTGGCAAGAGCAAGATGCTGGCCACTCGTGAAGATATTCAGGTGGCCAAGGCCCGCAATGAAGAAGAGCACAAGAAGAACCTGGATAAGCTGGCGGAAAGCGCCAAGAAGGCCGAGGAGGCAGAAAAATCCGGAGTATTGCAGAAAGTATTCGGCTGGATTGCCACGGCGATCAGCGTCATTGTTGCAGCGGTCATTACGGTCGCCACCATTGGTGCTGGAGCAGGGGTGGGAGCCATGATTGCCGCTGGCGTTGCCCTGGCGACTACCCTGGCCTCAACGGCCATTCAGGCGGCCAATGAAGTTCAGGTGGAGGTCGGCGGGGTAAAAATGGGGGCTTTTTCAGCAGCCATCTATAAGGCGGCACTGAACAATATGAGCAAAGAAGAAGCCAGTAAAGCGGCCATGGGGTCTACCATTGCCATCCAGATTGCCCTGGCGATTATCGGCATGGTGGCCAGTTTTGGGGCAGCGGGTGTTGGCAAGCTGGGCGAGCTGGCCAACAAGGGAGGGCAGATTGCCGCCAAACTCTCCACCTCGGTGACCCAGGGGCTGAAACAGGCGGGGACGGCCATGAATGTGGTCAGTGGTGTGAATACGGTGGCCTCCAGTGCCGCCGGAATTCATACCTCAGTGAAATCCAGTGAGGCCAAGGATATTGAGGCAGACCGGCTGGATATTAAAGCCGCAATAAAAGAACAGGAAGCCCTGCAGCAGCAATTGCAGGAAAAGCTCAAACAGATGATGGAAGAGATGCAGAGTATTTTTCAGACCATTATGCAGATTCTCAGTGGCAATGCCGATACGGCCACCAGCATTGTCCGGCGATCCATGATTTGATGCCTTTTCTGATGAAGGAGCTGGGCTGATGAATGACGTAACCGTAACCCCCCGTGACTCCCTGGCAGGCATCGCCTCAACCTCCGCTGCAACGGCAGCGGCAGAAACTTCTCTGGTCGCTGGCAGGGAAAAAACCAGGCAAGTGCCGCATAAAGCCGGAGACCCCGTGGCTGTGCCTGACAGGACTAAACCCTCACTGGATCCGGGAGTCACTAAAGCGGACCTCAGTGGTCTTGAGTGCATTCTTTTTGAGAAGCCTGCCGAACAATCCTTACCCGATGAGTCGGGAGAGGGGCTCTCCATCGGCAGCGTCATAAAATTGTTGATCCAGCTGGGACAGGCTAACTGGCAGTCCAGTATGGACAGCCGTCAGGCTGAACTGAAAGCCCAGATAGGGAGTATTCAGAGCCAGGCGGAAAAAATGCGCAATGCATCGGTGCTGGGGATGGTGATGGGTGTTGTATTTGGAGCCGTTGGTATTGTTGGCGGCATTGTTAATGTGGTGGGTTTCATCAAGAGCTTTAAAAGCCAGAGCAAGCTGGACAGTGGCAGTGGTTTGAAAGAACAGCAGGCCTCTCTAAAGCAATCCAGGAATGACCTTGGCAAAATGTCCGACAAAGTAGCATCCAACCGTAACAAAGCCGCCGAAACCCTGGATCCCGCCAAAATGGAAAAATACTGGACCAAGGCCAGTGCTTATGAAGCGAAAGTGGCGGATGCCCAGAAGGGGGTTTCGGAGGGGGAGTCAGCCCTGGCCCAGTTGCAGGCTGGTTTTGAGCGGCAGTCAAAGCTGCTTGATAAAAGCGCTTCCAAGTGGAGCAGTGCGTCAGGTGCGCTGGGGTCGTTTGGCAAAACCGGGGAAAGCGCAGGCCAGTCAGGGGCACAGTTGATGCAGGCGGACACCAAGCTGGAGGAAGCAACCCAGGCCAAACACCAGGCAAAAATGCAGGAGTCCAGTGACTATGTTCAGCACTATAACAATATGATTCGGGATCTCCGCAGCCTGTTTGCTCAGATCAATCAGGATATTAACCAGACGGTTCGCAGTGTGGTCAACAAGGCCTGATAGGGAGGCAGTCTGATGAAAACCGTTGGAGGTGGAGAAAGACTGTCGCCCGTGGTTATACCCAATGCGGTTGAGCCTGTTGTTCATCAACTGTCTTTATCCCCGCAGCCACCATTTGCAGAACCTTCAGTGGCATTTGCAAAGGCATCAGGCAAACGTTCTCCGTCTCTGGATGAACCTTCGGCATCGGCTTCGCCAGCTGATTTTCAGGTATTAATGATGCTACTCGGAGCGCAACTGAAGAAACACCAGGTTGTCTCCGCCCGCCATGATGTTGAAGCCATTCAGGGGTTGACAGCCAGTGAACGACACCAGCTTGAACAGGCGGGTACTCAGCTGGAAGAGGCGACGACGGCCCATCAGGCGGCATTGTCCACCCTTTCCCGGACCATGAAGCGCATTGAGGGCGTTGAGGCAGAGATCGAGTCAGCCGGGCAGGCCCAATCCATGGCTGACAAAGAAGTTCAGGCCAGATACAAGGTGGCAGTCCAGGCAGGGGAAGCTGTGGAAGCGGCCACCAATGGGCTGGAACTTGTCAGAGAGGAGGCTGAAGATGCTGCCCGTCTGGCTGCCGCAGCAGAACAGTCGGCCCGCGACAACCCCACAGAACAAAACCTGGCTGCGGCCAGGGAAGCAGCACTGGTTGCTGAAAGGGCCATAGAGTCAGTAAGTGAGGCCGAGCAGGTGGTGAAAGGTGCCCATGCAGCCCTTGCTTCTGCGGATGAGTCCCTTGATCAGGCTCGCAAGCAGGCTTCAGTGGCCGCTGAGAGAGTGGTTACTCTTCAGGACGAGCTTTCTGCAGCCCGGGATGAGCACTCCCTGGCCAGGACTGAGGTGGAAAAAACCGGTAAAGCCCTGGAAGCCAGGCAACAGTCATTTGATCAGGTTAAGCTCTCTTTGCAGCAAATGGAAAAGTGGACAGACTCTCAGTTAACCGCGGTTTTGGATCATATGCTGACTATGGACAGCCGGGGAGCCAGTGCTTCATTAAAAGCCATGTTGGCCAGTGGCTCTGCTGTAGCGGCAGCTCTCACTGCAATGGTGCTGCAGAATAATACTTCCCTTGATACTCAGACCAGTCAGTCTTCCAGCATCCGGATCCAGTTGATGAACCGGATGGCTGAACGTGAGGAGATAAACAGGGTCTCTCATCATGAGAAAGGCCCGCAGGCACCACAGGCGTTGTCAAGTGATCTAACCAGCCTGTATATCGGTGTATTGGCCGGATTTCAGGTACTCAGCAGGCAATCTCTGACGGAGCTGGCTGAGCCAGAACATACGTCGGCATTCACCCATCAGCCGCTCATTCATCAAAAGACGCGTGACTTGTTGAGAGCCGGAATGATGAACGTTTCCTCAGATATCCATCGCCAGGTAAGAGACGCCGTTAGCCTGATGGCAGAGGCAGGCAGCAGCTTTCCTGATGAAATAGGTGAAGTCGGCAATGCCCGGCCCTATCAAGGGCTGGCCAACAAGGTGTGATAAGTCGTATTGAGGTGTTCCATCATGAGCCATGCTCTTCTGGATGATTTTACGCAATACATGGGGTTGGATAGCCTGCCCCTGGACGACAATGGAGAGGCGTTGCTGGTCTTCGATAATCGACTGCCGGTACTGATCCGTTTCGACTTTGATCAGGGGCTTTTGACGTTTGATGCCGAACTGGGACGTGCCAGCGGCCAGAGGAACCTGGTGATGCAAACTCTGCTGGAAGCTGCCAGCCAGTGGCGCGAGCTGGATGTCTGGTTTTCCATTGAGCCGGACAGCCGCTCATTTCATATTCATCGAAGAACCCGGCTCGCTGATTTTCCAGCGCTTCAGCAATCCCTTGAAAGTTTTGTTGAAGCCGCTGACGGTTGGCAGCAGCTGATCACGGCTTCGGCCTCTGTTGAGCAGGAGCAGCCATCCACGGTTGATCAGAAACC
Organism: Endozoicomonas sp. Z74; assembly: GCF_057680865.1. Taxonomy (NCBI): domain Bacteria; kingdom Pseudomonadati; phylum Pseudomonadota; class Gammaproteobacteria; order Oceanospirillales; family Endozoicomonadaceae; genus Endozoicomonas; species Endozoicomonas sp. Z74. The sequence goes on along the minus strand of NZ_JBLYZI010000087.1, from coordinate 5,345 downwards.
CACTGCAGGAGTGCGCGTTTAATTAACTTTGGCACCTGGCAGCCTGTCGGGCTTATGCTTTCGAGCATAAAATTCAGTAGAACGAGTCAAATCTTTCGATGGATTCGTGCGAATAGCCACTCTATTTAATCGAATTCATCGAAAGATTTGGCCGTTCTTTCTGGATTTTAGGCCGAAATTGTCGTAAGTCCAACAGGCTGCTAGTTCTCGAGTAGTTCAGAAGGTGATGTCATGACCCACCCAACCGGTATTCAATCCCCTCCCGACGGGCTGGCACTTGAGCGCTTCCGGTCCCTGGCCGAAAGTCAGACAGAAGGCAGTTTCAGTCTGGTCTCGGGCCAGCTTCAGGTTGCAAAACGAAAGTTCTCAGGGATGACGCTGGTGGCGGGGCAGGGGCCAGGCAGGCAGCAGGCCCTTGATCTTTTCAAAGAGCGGCTCAAGGAACACTATGGCAGCGAGTTGGCGGATATAACGCTGTCAAGGATGGAGCTGGATAATGCCCACAAGCTGAAGGCCATGAAGGTTCGGTCTCTGGATTATCATCTGGGGCAGGCACGGGACCAGCTGGAGAGCCGCTACCTGACCCCATCGGAGTTTGATAGTTCCGTCGCACGACTTGACTCCAGTGTGCGCCTGAAAACCTGGGTCAATGAGCTAAAAGCCGTTAAGGACCCCCAGCGGCAGCGGGAGCTGGTTCAACAGGGAATCACTGACGTTTATAACCACTACGAGAGCAAGCTGGGCAGCTCTGATGCACCGGCAAGTCGGGATACGGTTCTCAAGGAGCCCCGCTGGCAGGAATTCAGCCAGTTTGTGGCAAAGAACTTTGGCATGACGGTTGTGCGGCCAGATTTCACTGCAGAAGAGATGGGGGTCAGGGCCCAGGAAGCCTCTCTGATGCATGCCCAGGTGACCCAGCTGAAGGACGTAGTGCGGGATGAGGCAAGGAACTGGGTTCACAATGGCCGAACGGGCAGCGTTCAGTTGCTTATGGCCAGCGCCATGCTGGATACCATGAACGGCATGTGGCAGGAACACCTGGGGATGGATAATGCGGACTGGACGGTGAAGGACAGCGGGGCAGGTTCCGGACACTCCAGTCAATGGAAAACCACATCCAAAACCCATGAGCAGACAGTCAGTCAGAGTGGCTCGAAAATGGAGGTGGCCAGTCAGAGAGGGGTCAGTCTGGATACGGAGCACATGAAAGGGCCCGTGAAGCCGATTGTCAATGCAGAGGCTCAGGGGAAAGCGGGTATTGAAATCAATGGCAACAAGTTCGAGGGAGGAGGCAGTGCCAGTGCGTCGGCCAAACTGGCCATGGAGGTGCGAAAAGAGGGAAGTCTCGCCTCCGGGGTAAACTATGAACTGTCCCATGAACATGGCCTGATTGCGGAAGGGGCTGTTTCCACAAAGCTGGGTGTGACGCTGTTTACGGCAAATTCGAGCACCAGCACCACCATCAAGTCTCCGGATGAATATACCTTTGGTTTTGACAGTCCCAGTGGGAAAGCACCTTCAGGCACTGTTGAATTGAAAGGGGAGTTGAAAGCCGGGCTGTATGGCAAGCAGAAAGCCGGCCTTGATCTTGGGCGCCAGGTCCGGCTCGACCTGGAAGCGGAGGAGTTTGCCGGAGGCAAGGCGGAGGGTAAATTGTCCGGCAGCGTCGCTCTTCAGGGCACTGATGGCACACCGGCCGGGGTGAAACTGGAGGGTAAGGGTGACGTTTTTGCCGGGGTTGAAGCCAAAGGTCGGGTGATGGGCAAGTTTTTCAGAACGGAGTTTCTGGAGCATGCACTGCAGGCGTATCTGGAAGGCATTGTACGGGCCGGGGCGGGTGCCAGTGCCTCTGCCAAAATTGAATTCACCACTGAAAAACTGGAGCTTAATGCTTCCGGAGCGGGTGCCGTTGGCGTTGGTGGCGGTGCTGGTTTTGATGTTTCAATCAACCCTCTGGCCCTGGTGGCCTGTGGCAACGCAGCTCTGGCCAGTGCCCTGGGAAGGTTTGACCGGGAGTTGGGCAATGTCTTTGACGAGCGGGCCATCCAGCAGCAGAATCGGGTATTGTTCACTGAAGTGAAAAACAAATTGAACGCTTCCCTGGGACGCTACGAAGGCGTGGTGGACGCTGTGCTCAATGGTAACATCCGCTTTCGGGAGGAGTTACGGTCTGTTGCGGCGGATGCAGGGCTGGATAAACTGGGTCGCTTTGACCAGAATGCCCTGCAGAGTCAGCTGCAGGCCCTGTCTGAAGAAGAACTTGCCCAACAGAAGAGTGACATGGAGAAGAACCCGAAACTGGATCGCCGGGAGCATGTGTTCAGCGTCATGGACAGGGACAAGCTGGACAGTCTGGCCAAGCAGCCATGATCGAGGCTGCAGGTTATATATCACCCTTGTAAAAATCTTTCTGTGCCGCCGTAACTTTTTCAAGATAGCGGCGGGACTCCCCTCTGGGGTGGCGTTTGGTCAGCGCCCAATAGACCTGAGCAGGCTTGAGGTTATTGATTTTCACAATGGCCCGGTCGCGGTTGCGGTCAAAGGTGGCAAAAACATTACCGGCACCTCCGTTATAGGCAGAAATGACCGTGTATTTCCGCGTCAGGGGGTCCCGGATTTCTCTCAGGTAGCGGTTGTCCAGAAGGGACAGGTAGGCTGTTCCCGTATCAATGTTGTTATGGGGCTTAAACAGATAGGCTTTACTGGGTTGTCCCGGACGGTTTTTGATTTTGTCAAACACATCCCTGCCCGCAGTGTGGGGAATGATCTGCATCAGGCCATAGGCGTTGGCATGGCTTACGGCATAAGGGTTAAAGCTGCTTTCAGTGCGCATGATGGCGTAGATCAGGCTTTCATCAATATCGTAGGTGCGGGAGTACTTTCTTACCAGGCTGGCATATTGATACTGACGTTTAATCATATGATCGCCTACCAGATCAAAGTCAACCGCATAGACAGTGCCTTTTTTTGACGCGCGGGTGTTTATCCGGTTATTGAGCAGGTGGTCCGCAAAGCGTTCGGCCCGCCATTGCCAGCGAATGGGTTTGTTGTCCTGATCCAGCACCTGGCCATAGAGCATGGGCTCCTCTCCCAGGGGAACGTCCCGGTCACTGAACAGATCCACTTTTTCAGGGTCGTAAGGAGTCAGGAGTGTAACGATAATGGCGTGGCGGAGATCCGGCTTATCCAGGGTTTCTACATGAACTTTGCCGGACTCGAAATCCACAAACACCCGGGTACGGTAATCATTGGTGTATTTCACATACTCTTTGCGGCTGGCGGTCTTTTCATCACCCCAGGTGACTCTGGCTTCTTTGGTCAGGATTCTGACCAGGGCTTCAAAGGCAATGACATCTTTCTGCAGATCCATGCCCACTGAAATAATATCTCCCGTGGTTCCCAGCTCCTTCAAGGCCGCCTTGGTCACATAGTTGGTGGCGTAACTGGTGGCCTGATCGGCCGTACAGCTGGTCAGCAAAGGGAGGGCAAGGATGATCAGCAGGATGGGTTTCAAGAGCTGCATTATACGGCTGGCGTCCGTGTCGGGTTCAGTCACTATTTTTACGCAGGTGGTGCTGGTGAATCAATGGAATGGAGTGGTTGAATCACACTCCGCTTGTTAAAGAGCGAATCAGTGAAGTTTGCTGGAAATATAACGGTTAAGGCTCACTCCGGATTCTGCCGCCTGAATCACCAGCATTCTGTGGACTTCGGGTGGGATTCTCAGCATCAATTTGCCACTGTAATTTCTGGAGGAAAAAGGTTCCGGGATGGGTTCTTTATTTGTCTCCATATCACGGATGCAATCCTTAACCAGCTGACGAATACCTGCCAAAGCTTTCTCCTGTGATGAGGCAAGCCAGCTCAGACTCGGGAACTCAGCGCATAAACCAGCATATTCCTGATCCTCTTCAGACCAAGTTACTCGATAGGTGTATTTGTCAATTTCTTTTCTAGCCATTGGTTGCCTCCATTCGATCGACTGCTTGCAGAACCTGTCGCACCTGATAAGGTTTGGCTTTGCCCTTGTTGTCCTGGATATTCACTCGAGGGTCGCCCTGCCAGGGTGCTTTGTATACCCTGTGGCTGGTTCCCTGTTGTCTCGGTATACCAAAGTATGAGTCGCAAACCTTGCAGAGATCCTTGAATCTAACTGCCTTGGGGTTGTTTCTCATTTGGTCGAGAATATGTGAAATACCACTCATGAAGGATATGGTAGCATTATTGATACTATTTTCAAGCTGCGAAGACGTCTGCTGCTTGAAGCTGATAGAGTCAGAAAAACTCATTAAATAAAGCTTTTCTCATGGTGCAGGCCCCATGGCATCGGGACTGCCGGGTGACCTTGATGCTGTATATATACCCAAAGGGTTTCAAGCTGCTACGCGGCGGCAAAGGAGCAAAGTCCCAGGAGCTTAGATTAACTATGTGACTGGGATGAGTGATTACCCTAAAGGACCCACAGGACCCACAGGGCCTAAAGGCATAAATGCAGCCAACAAAGTAGCAACATGAAAGGCGACGGTTATACATCAAAGCAAGAGCACCCGGAACGCCCTGAAGAGTCTTGTCAGGAAATAAATATTCAGCCTTTCAGTCCCGCACTGGCCGACTTCATCTGAATCAGCTCGATTTTGTATCCATCGGGGTCTTCCACAAAGGCAATCTCGGTCGTGCCCCCGAGAACCGGACCGGGCTCACGGGTGATTTTTCCACCGGCTTTACGAATGGCTTCACAGGTGGCATAGATATCATCCGCTCCCAGAGCTACATGGCCAAAGGCATTGCCCTGGTCATACTCATCGGTTCCCCAGTTGTAGGTCAGCTCAATCACTGCCTGCTCTGACTCATCGGCATAACCGACAAACGCCAGGGTGTATTTATATTCTTCATTGTCGTGTTTTCTCAGCAGCTTCATGCCGAGGGTTTCTGTGTAGAAGGTGATGGAACGGTCCAGGTTGCCCACGCGGAGCATGGTATGAAGGAAACGCACAGAGATCTCCAGATGAGAGAAAGAAGAGGGAGGATCATACCTGAACAGATTGAAGGGCTAAATGGTTTTGAGATAATTCCAACAACGGGTATTGCTCAAGCAGAAATACAGGTCATTTTTTGTCTGAATTTGATTGATCACTCCACCAGGAACTGCCGTAATCAAAGTGGTTAATTGCAATGCTGCCAGGATACCGGTCACAGGGAAATCGGACATAAATTGGTTTGCATTAGTTCAGATCTGATCTGACAATTCCCTCTTCAAAAAAGGGAAGGGTTACCGATTTAGATAGAGGGTGAAATCACTGAAATCTAAATCGTAAAAAGGTAACCCTTATGATTCATACTAATCA
>NZ_JBLYZI010000086.1:0-26097 GCF_057680865.1 Endozoicomonas sp. Z74 | reverse complement strand
AACCTTCTCAAGCTTGATACTTCAGTGAAGGCTGGTATCAAGAACAAACGTAAAACCTGTGGCTGGGATGAAGACTATATGATGAAAGTGCTTGGGCTGATTGATTCTTGATCATGTTTTTGCCCTGATGGGGTGGCTTGGTGGTGTTGGTGGCTGCTTCAGCGGTTGCCGTTTCTTCTGGTGGCTTTATATAAAATTGGCAATTAGGGCATTGAACCATGCCACTGCCTTCTACCACGGTTGCTTCAAACGATGTCTGGCAATTTATACAATTGACATTTACAGCCCACAAATGATCAGACAGGCTCGCCAGTAAAAGACAAAGGAGTAGCGAGGTGTTTTGCAGGCCTTGCATCAACAGGCTTTTGATACTTTTTAAATCACGTATTCGCTTTAGCATGATCCTGCTCCATAGGTTAAATGAGAGATAAAGGGTAGACGGCTTTTTTTCGTCAGGGGGTGTTCTTGCGCGTTGGGCATTTGCTCAGCAGAAATATAGTTGCCGGACAGGTTCATCGGAGCCGATTTTCAAGAGCATATTTATATATAAAAACAATATAGATGTTTTGATTATTATTCCTTTATGGCTGATAGACTTCCAACCATCGCCTATTCTTCATCGCGCTTCGGGTTGGGAAAGCTATGTCAGGCAGAAACAGTTCAGAACTCTCCATATCAGAACAGACCTGGCCAGAACAGGCTGCGTCGGAAACCGTCCAGTCGGATCAGCACTTTAATCACTTGAAACAGCTGGAAGCAGAAAGCATCCATATTATCCGGGAAGTGGCCGCCGAGTTTGATCATCCGGTGATGCTGTATTCCATTGGCAAGGATTCTGCCGTGATGCTGCATCTGGCCATGAAGGCGTTTTATCCCGGTAAACCTCCTTTCCCTCTCCTTCATGTGGACACCACGTGGAAATTCCGTGAAATGATTGAGTTCCGTGACCAGCGGGTGAAGGAACTGGGGCTTGAACTGCTGGTTCACACAAACCCGGAGGGTGTTGAGCAGGGCGTTGGCCCGTTTACCCATGGCAGTGCCAGACACACCGATGTGATGAAAACCCAGGCCTTGAAACAAGCGCTGGATCAGTACGGGTTCGATGCCGCTTTTGGTGGCGCCCGCCGGGATGAGGAACGCTCCAGATCCAAGGAGCGGGTTTACTCGTTCCGGGATAAAAGTCATCGCTGGGACCCTAAAAACCAGCGACCGGAGTTGTGGAATATCTATAACAGCCAGGTTGAGAAAGGGGAAAGTATCCGGGTCTTTCCCCTGTCCAACTGGACAGAGCTGGATATCTGGCAATACATCCATCTGGAAAACATTCCCATAGTGCCCCTTTATCTCTCCAAAGAACGCCCGGTGGTGGAGCGTGATGGCAACCTGATTATGGTGGATGATGACCGGATGCCCCTGGAGCCCGGAGAGGTTCCCAGGATGCGAAAGGTGCGATTCCGGACACTGGGCTGCTATCCGTTGACCGGTGCCGTGGAGTCTGAGGCAGACACCCTGACGGAAGTGATACAGGAGATGCTCCTGACCCGGACTTCAGAGCGGCAGGGGCGGGTGATTGACCATGACAGCGCCGGTTCCATGGAAAAGAAAAAGCAGGAGGGGTATTTCTGATGTCACACCAGTCGGAACTGATTGCAGAAGATATTGAAGAGTATCTGCGTCGCCATGAACAGAAAGAGCTGCTCCGATTCCTCACCTGCGGCAGTGTTGATGATGGCAAGAGCACCCTGATTGGTCGATTGTTGCACGACACCAGTATGATTTATGAAGATCAGCTGGCGGCGGTGGAAAACGACAGCAAACGGGTGGGCACCCAGGGGGAAAAGATCGATCTGGCCCTGCTGGTGGACGGTTTGCAGGCGGAGCGGGAGCAGGGAATTACCATTGATGTCGCCTATCGCTATTTTTCCACAGAAAAACGCAAGTACATTATTGCCGATACACCGGGCCATGAGCAGTACACCCGGAATATGGCCACTGGAGCCTCCACCTGTGACCTGGCCATTATCCTGATTGATGCCCGCCAGGGGGTGTTGACCCAGACCCGTCGGCATACCTATATCGCCAGCCTGCTGGGAATCCGGCACATTGTCGTGGCCATCAACAAGATGGATCTGGTGGACTTCAGCCAGGAGCGCTTTGAGACCATCCGTAATCAGTATCTGGATTTTTCGGAACCCCTGAGTCTTGGGGATGTCCAGTTTGTCCCCCTATCCGCTCTGGAGGGGGACAATGTTGTGCATCGAAGCTCCCGGATGCCCTGGTACCGCGACCGCACGTTGATGGAATTGCTGGAGAGTGTTGAGGTGGCCCGGGACCGAAATCTGGATGATTTCCGTTTTCCGGTTCAGTATGTCAATCGTCCCAACCTGGACTTCAGAGGCTTTTCCGGAACCATTGCTTCCGGTCGGGTGAAGCCCGGAGATGCCGTCAAAGTGCTGCCTTCCGGGCAGACCAGTCGGGTTCAGGAAGTGGTCACCTATGATGGGTCTCTGTCGGAAGTCTCTGCTGGCCGGGCGGTTACCCTGACATTGACCGATGAGATTGATATCAGCCGTGGGGATATGCTGGTTCATGAGGGGGCGGATATCAAGGTATCCCGCGAGCTGACCGTGGATCTGGTCTGGATGGCAGAGCAGCCCATGGCACCGGGTCGGCTCTATCGAGTGAAATTCTCAGCTCTGCAAAACACAGGCAGCTTTGCATCGATAGATCACCGTGTGGATATCAATAATCTCGAGCACCATAAGGCCGAACAGTTGGCGCTGAATGAGATTGGGCAGTGTCGTCTGGTGTTGAACCAGGCGATTCCTGTGGACCCTTATCAGAATAATCGCCAGACCGGTGCCTTTATTGTGATTGACCGGCTCACCAATGCTACGGTTGGCGCGGGTATGGTGAAAGGGGAAAGGGAGTCCACCGGGGACTGGAAGCCATTGTCTGGAAAAGAGCGCCAGCAGCGCCTGGGGCAGAAAGGCAATGTGTTCAATGTCACGGGCCAACTGGCAGCTGTGGTGGAACGGCAACTGTTTGACCGTGGCTTTTATCCAGTGGTAGTAAGCGGTGAGGAAGTGGGTTGGGAGTCCAAACTGGAAGCCCTGGTAAAGGCCGAACTGGTGGTGCTGTTGGTAGGCAGTCAACACAGAAGGTCAGGAGAAATCTTCATTTCTTCCATTGAAGAGGTGGACACGGTGCTTAACACTTTGCTCATAGAGTAAAAAATGGGCAGGCACAGCGGTCAGTGAGTGTTTTTTTGAAAACCTTGCCTGAAATTCACTATAGTTGCCAAGGCCAGTAACCTTGGCACTAAAGATAGTGTCGCAGCGTCTTTCATCGGAAAGATAAAGACGCTATTTTCAATAGGTTAAAAAGCACTGCTGACAGGAAGTGAATCGTTGATGACTCTAACCGTTCAACTGATCGTTCCGCTCTCCCTGATGTTGGCCCTGGTCTGCTGCTGGTGTCTGCCCCGTTATCTGACCGGCCTTTTTGCCTCTCTGTCCCTGATCTTTGGTCTGACCTATGGCGTGATTCAGGTCCAGGCCTTGCCTTTTATCGCTCTGCTGTTGGTGGCATGCTGGTGGCTGTCAAAGGTTCAGTCTCACTTCTTGAAGAGCCTGCTTCCATCTCTGCTGTTTTTTGCTGTATCTGTGGCCTTTATGCTGCATTGGGTGCCCGGTTTTCATAACCCTCTGATCTGGGACCAGCAAGCCGTTAAGCCTGCATCCATTCCCTATACCCTTTATATAAACAGTGATAAACCCTGGATCGCTCTGGGGGTTTTGCTGTTTCTGATGGGGCCAAAGAAGCCGCTTCATGTTTCACTGCTTCAGACCAGAGAGCAATGGCACTGTGCCTTTTTGAAATCCCTGCTACCCATCGGGCTGATGCTGGTGCTGGTTTTTCCCATCGCCATGGCTTCGGGGTTTGTCCGCTGGCAACCGGGCTGGCCTGAGCTGACGGCCTGGTTTCTGGTAAACAATCTGCTGCTGACGTCTCTGACAGAAGAGGCTTTTTTCCGGGGCTTCTTTCAGGGGATGTTGTCCAGATATCTTCCCGGCAATGGGGTCGGGGTAATGGTGGCCATTATGGTGCCCGCTTTGATCCATGGCATCGGGCATTATCCCGGAGGTGCTCTTTATGTAGCGCTGGTTATACTGTGCAGTGCTTTTTATGGCTGGGTTTACCATCGCACCGGCTCTTTGGAAATGGCGGTTCTCAGCCACTGGCTGTTGAACGCCTCACACTTCCTGCTGTTCTCCTATCCGGCCGCCCAGTACTGAAGCACTCCGTCGAGCTGATAAGCCCGCCATTGATAAATATCAGGAAAAGTTCAGGATTTGTCGATAATACGTACAAATGCCTGTTCAATGGTGCGCGTTACTGATTCACTATTGTGAGCATCTTCTACAATCCCTTACTTGAAACAACAACTCGACATCCACTTTTTTTACTAAAAGTCGTTACCAAAAGTAGCTACCAGAAACAGCTGCCAAAAGCAGTTGTTTACAACAGGAGTCATAATGAAGGCCGATTTTTACGCGGGTCTGCGCAGGCAGCTGGACGAACTGAAACAGGAAGGCCTGTATAAAAGCGAGCGGGTGATCAGCTCACAGCAGCAGGCCGATATCAAGGTCACTACCGGTGAGCAGGTACTGAATTTCTGTGCCAATAACTATCTGGGGCTGGCCAATGCTCCGGAATTGATTGAGGCGGGTAAAGAAGCATTGGATGACTATGGCTATGGCATGGCCTCGGTGCGCTTTATCTGCGGAACCCAGACGGTGCACAAAGCGCTGGAAGAAAGGATCTCCCGTTTCCTGGGCATGGAAGACACCATTCTTTACTCCTCCTGTTTTGATGCCAATGCGGGGCTGTTTGAAACCCTGCTGGGGCCAGAGGATGCCATCATCAGTGATGCCCTGAACCATGCCAGCATCATCGACGGGGTTCGCTTGTGTAAGGCCAAGCGCTTCCGTTACGCCAACAATGATATGGCGGACCTGGAAGCGAAGCTGAAAGAGGCGGATGCAGCGGGCGCTAAAACCAAGCTGATTGCCACCGATGGGGTGTTCTCCATGGACGGCGTGATTGCCAACCTGAAAGGGGTGTGCGACCTGGCTGACCAGTACGGTGCCCTGGTGATGGTGGACGATTCCCATGCCGTTGGTTTTATTGGCGAGACCGGAGCGGGTACGCCTGAGTTTTGCGGTGTTCAGGATCGGGTGGATATTATCACTGGTACTCTGGGCAAGGCGCTTGGCGGGGCTTCCGGTGGCTACACTTCCGGTAAAAAAGAAATGGTGGACTGGTTACGGAATCGTTCCCGCCCTTACCTTTTCTCCAACACCCTGACTCCGACCATTGCTGCCGCTTCCATCAAGGTGCTGGATATGCTCCAGGCCGGTGGCGAGCTCCGTCAGAAAGTCCGCGACAATGCCGAATACTTCCGTAACCGGATGACGGAACTGGGCTTTACCCTGGCGGGCGCTGATCATCCCATTGTGCCGGTGATGCTGGGTGATGCCACACTGGCCGGGCGATTTGCCGAGCGTATGCTGGAAGAAGGTATCTATGTGGTTGGCTTCTCCTTCCCGGTGGTTCCCAAGGGGCAGGCACGGATCCGTACCCAGATGTCCGCCGCTCACAGCCAGGAGCATCTGGATCGGGCCATTGAGGCGTTTGCCAAAGTGGGGCGTGAACTGGGTGTGATCGCGTAAAGTGACAGCTTAAGGAAAACCAGAACCGTGAAAACATTAGCAAAAACCAAAGCGGAACCGGGCATCTGGATGGTCGATCGGCCCATGCCCGAGGTCGGTTATAACGATGTGCTGATCAAGATCCGGAAGACGGCGATCTGTGGTACCGACATGCACATCTTCAACTGGGATGAGTGGTCACAGAATACCATCCCGGTGGGCATGCATGTTGGACATGAGTTTGTGGGTGAAGTGGTGGATATGGGCGAAGGTGTCCGTGGCTTTGAGCTGGGCCAGCGGGTTTCTGGAGAAGGCCATATCACTTGTGGACATTGCCGTAACTGTCGTGCTGGTCGTCGCCATCTCTGTAATTTTACCGTGGGGGTGGGCGTTAATCGTGACGGTGCGTTTGCTGAGTACCTGGCGATTCCGGCGGTGAATGCGTTTCCGATTCCTGATGATATCAGTGACGACCTGGCTTCGATTTTTGACCCTTTCGGCAATGCCGTTCATACAGCACTGTCGTTTGATCTGGTGGGTGAGGATGTTCTGATTACCGGTGCCGGACCCATTGGCATTATGGCCGTTGCCATTTGTCGCCATGTGGGTGCCCGCAATGTTGTGATTACTGATGTCAATGACTACCGGCTGGATCTGGCGCGCAAGATGGGGGCCACCAGTGCCGTCAATGTTGCCAATACCGACTTAACCCGGGTGATGAGTGATCTGGGGATGGTGGAAGGCTTTGATGTGGGCCTGGAAATGTCCGGCAATGGTCGTGCTTTTGAGCAGATGCTTGAGAACATGAACCACGGCGGCAAGATTTCCCTGCTGGGGATTCCGGCCAGTGATACGGTCATTGACTGGAATCAGGTGATTTTCAAAGGGCTGGTGATCAAAGGCATCTATGGTCGTGAAATGTATGAGACCTGGTACAAGATGACCAGCATGTTGCAGTCCGGCCTGGATATCTCTCCAGTGATCACCCACAGTCTACCGGTGGATAAGTTCCAGCAGGGCTTTGAAATCATGGGGTCTGGCCAGTCTGGCAAGGTGATTCTGGACTGGAGCTGATAGTCTTTGAGGTGCTCAGCGGCCGCTTCCGTTTCTAACGGGATCGGCCGGTCTCAGTATTAGCCTTGGGCCAATAAACAGCCCTGAGCCGTTGGGGAGCCTTAGCTCAAGGAAAAGCCATCAGCGAATAAACTGAAGAAACTCTTCCCGGGTGGGCTGGTTGTCTTTCATCAGCCCCCTCATTACGGAAGAGGTCATGGACGAGTTCTGCTTTTCCACCCCTCTCATCATCATGCACATGTGCTGCGCTTCAATCACAACGGCGACGCCTTTGGCTCCCGTCACTTCCATAATCGCGTCGGCAATCTGTTTGGTCATGTTTTCCTGAATCTGCAGGCGACGGGCATACATGTCCACAATACGGGCAAACTTGGAAAGCCCGAGTACTTTGCCATTGGGCAGGTAGCCGATATGGCATTTGCCGATAAAGGGCAGCATATGGTGCTCGCACATGGAGTACAGCTCTATGTCCTTGATGACCACCATTTCACTGATGTCCGATTCAAACACCGCTTCATTGACGATCTCTTCCAGGCTCTGGTTGTACCCCCGGGTCAGGTACTGCATGGCCTTGGCGGCCCGCAGCGGGGTGTCTTTCAGGCCATCACGATGGATATCTTCACCCACGGACTCAATAATGGCTTTGTAATGTTCACTGATTCTCTGGGGCATTGGGGGATGATTCGCTGGTCGACGTGTTGAAAAGTCAGGATTCTACCATAGACTTCCTGACGATTCTGGATGCATTATGTACTGCTTCAGCGTTTCTTTAGTCGTCCCTTTTCTGCGGCTTCATCGAGGTCTTGTCTTACCCGCTCATCAAGGTTGACCGGTTCTCTGGACTGGCTTTTGGTTCCCCTGGTATTGATTTTACTGGCGGTGGCATTGTTATCCGGCGCTGTTTTTTTTCGGCTATTCCTTTTACTTCCTGGCGTGCTTGAGTTGTTATTTGCGGCTTGAGCGGTTTTTGTTTTACCTTTCAGGGTGGCTTTATCAAGATCCTGTTTGACCCGCTCTTCCAGGTTAACCGGGCCTCTGGCTTTGGTTTGTGTCCCCCGGGTGTTGGTTTTACTCGAGGTATTGCTTCTGTTATTGGGTGCGGTGTTCTGTCGGGTTTTTCCTTCATCATTTACAGTGCCAGAGGTACCGTCCTGGAGGGAAGCGGTTTTTGCTTTACCTTTCAGGGTGGCTTTATCAAGATCCTGTTTGACCCGCTCTTCCAGGTTAACTGGGCTTCTGGCTTTGGTTTGTGAGCCCCTGGAGTTGATTTTACTGGTGGTTTTTTTTCTATTGCCTGGTGAGTCTTTCTGCAGAGCAGACCTTTCAGTTCCAGCAGTATCTGAGGTGTTGTTTTGCAACTGGGAAGTCTTCTTCTGACCTTTTTGGGCGGCTTTTGCAATATCTTGTCTGACTCGGTGTGCAAGGTTTACTTGCTCCCTTGACCCGGTTCGGCTGCTTCTAGTATTGAGTTTGCTGGTGGCATTGTTACTGTTATCCGCTGTTGTTTTTTGTGGGGCTTGCTCTCGAATCTCCCCGGTATCTTGGTTGGTTTTTTGCAACCGGTCTGTTTTTTTCTTGCCTTTTTGGATGGCTTTATCAAGGTCCTGTCTTACACGGTCGTTCAGGTCGACTTTTTTTCTGGGGGTTGTTTTTCTGGTTCTGTTATCAATTTTACTCTCTACTTTGGTGAAGTCTGGTGTCCCAAAGTCAACGGTGTTTCTCTGTCTCTCAACGACGCGCCTGCGAATGTCTGAGTTGTCCTGTCCCCCATCTCCTGACCCTTGCCGGTTCAGAGCCGCATTCAGAAGTGGGCCTTTATCTCCACCAGAGCCGCCACCCGTGCCATCACCTTGATTATCACCGGTTTTTCCGCCACTGTTATCGTTTTGATCCCCCCCGTTTTCGTCGTTTCCGGGAGCCTCTGTCCCAGACTTTGTTGTCCTGCCAGTGGGTGTGTTATCACCGTCACCTGTCCGGTTTTCATCGTTATCCGTTGAATCGCCCCCATCCTCTCCGGTTTTATCACCCCTGTTATCGTTATCACCGGGGTTGATCTCCTGGCCAGTGGGGTTGCTATCGCCGGTTTTTGTTTTTGAAACGGTTGTGTCATCCGTATCATCACCACCGGTTTCGGAAATCAGGTCATCATCCTCGTCGTTGACCCTGGGGGAATCCTCATCAGTTTGGGTGATAAGATCGTCGTCATCTGGCAGGTCCAGATCATAGTCAGGTTCCGGGCGAATGATGTCATTCTGGACTGCAAAAATATCGTCGTCCTGTGACCCTTTTCTGTTGCTGACCAAATCAGAATGATCATCGGAACCATAACCGGACTCATCGTCCTGCCCGTTGTTGCCAGAGGTTTTGACCGAACCGGTGCCATTAAGGTCATCCAGAAAGATGTTGACTGATGAGTTGGGGGGCGCTGAGCAGGTCAGGTCGCTGTCCGAGGCAAAAACAGAAACCATTGACGGACGTTCCTCCAGCTTTTTGTACTGTTCTTTCCAGCTGGTATTTCCCCCTTTGTTTTCAATTTGGTCACCGACTTTACCCAGGTCAGATTTGATACCGGACAGCTGCTCTTCGGTTCGCTCTGCACTGAAATTGCTGAAGGTTTCCGCATCGTGCTTTTCCAGCAGCTCTGTGGCCATGGTAAACAGTTTTTCCAGATCATCCCGCCCCTGAAGCTCTTTTCCGGGTGGGATCAGGGAAATGGGCTTGTTGCCTTCAGATTTCAGGGCAATGGTGACCTTGAGGTCTGAAGGGACTTTCAGGTTTTTGAGAGACTTATAGATATCATCAGAGGTTTTCACCTGTTGGGTGGATTGCTTCAGAGAGCTGAGGGAGAGGTCCACAACCCGCTTGTCTTCCCGTTCTTTCAGTAGCTGATCAGCCTGTCCCAGCAGTTTTGTTTCTTTTGCCTGTAACTCTTTCTGGCTGAGCGTGCCCAGGTTGTCGGTTTTCAGCCCAGGGGTTGGTTGGGCGGGACTCTGGCTGGCAGGTCTTGATGTTACTGGTTTGCCTGACCCGGAGGCCGGGGCGAGGTTAGAAAGCTGAGGCTTGGCATGGGGGGCTGATGCAATATCGTGTCGGCCGAGTTTCCCCCTGCCTACCGGTGTCTCTGGCTGAACCTGAGGAGTGGAAACGGGGATTGCTCCACCCACTCCTCCTGCGGCACCGGCTTGATGATAAAAGCTGTTTCTGAGAAATCGGAACATTGAATCAAAATGGTTTGGGGCTGTTCCTGAGAACATCGGCCGCTTTACGAACCGCTGCACTTACAACAAAACATCAACAGCCTCTAGGGTTTGTCCTTGCTGCCATAGAGGTAGTCAATATGAAGCTGGTTACCGGATTCCTCCAGAACCCCCTTGAACCACTCATCATGGTTTTCGGCGCTTTTCTGGTTGATTTCTTTTCTGTAATTGGTCTGCCACTCTTCTGCTTCCGTCCATTCTTCAGGATCAAAGGTTTCGTTGGTATACTCCATAAGTTTTTTCATTCGACTCTCCCACCCTACATGCTCCGCATACTCTTTATCCTGCTCTTGGGTGGACCACTTTTCAGGCGGGCGATAAGGCGTAAACCGCTGGTCCGGCAGCCGGGCATTGACAATATCCTTCTGGGCCTGGGCCACCTCGGAGAGTTCGATGGAAATACTGGCGAGAATCTGATCAAAAAAATGGTCGATGGGGGCGCTGTCTATGAGTGATGGTTCATTGCCATCCCTGTAACCGATGGAATAGTCCTTCATACTGATATAAAAAAAGTGGTTATTAGTAAGAGGGCAGCAGACTTCTAGATAACGGATTGAACCATGGCTGCGATGTATC
This sequence comes from Endozoicomonas sp. Z74, assembly GCF_057680865.1. NCBI lineage: Bacteria > Pseudomonadati > Pseudomonadota > Gammaproteobacteria > Oceanospirillales > Endozoicomonadaceae > Endozoicomonas > Endozoicomonas sp. Z74. The sequence continues at coordinate 15,476 of NZ_JBLYZI010000086.1, read as the reverse complement.
TCGAATTGAATACCTCCCTGTCCCCCAGCATCTATAGCTCTCCAATTGACAGGTGCAACATTCCGTTGCAATCCATGGTAAAAGATATTCTCCCCCCCCCATTTTGCTTTAACTGAGGTTAATACGGCTTGTTCAAGTACCCGGCAATCAAACAGTGAGTTATGTGAATCGCCTTGATCATAATAGTGAATGCCACAAAAAAAATGCAACTCTCCTATATGCTTATGAAGGGGCGGACCATTGACTTTCCAAGCTCGACTTAGGAGTGTCAGGCAGGGCCAATCACACTCATACTTATCATAGCGGTTCAAATCGTGAAGGTCGTACTTTTCGGTTGGGACAGTTTCTTTTGAGTAGTCTGGTTTATGTTTGGGTAGCCGAATGGAAATTCGAATACCCGACACATCCATAATTACCTCCCGCGCCACCCGGTCAAAGTCGGGCAGTTTGGGGGTATAAGGCTTCGAGATAGAAAAAATTTCAAACAACGTAGTCATCCTTCTGTGGGAATTCTATTAACCGAATTTTCGGCTCAATGTATTGCCCACGTGCCCAAAGGTTCCCGTGTGATAGCCTTTGGCAAAGGGAGAGTTATTCACAGCTAATCCAGCTGCACCGGATAGTGCCGCCATAGCTGACTTGGAGGCTAGTGCGGTCACTAGGCCAGCGGGGCCAGTCCCCAATGCGGCTAAGGTGCCAGCGGCTGCCGTAACGGCACCGACATAACCTACCATGCTCTTATTGGCGCCCCATGAAGATGACACTTGTTTAACACCATCAGACAGTGTGAAAGTATCCAGAGGATTACGACAGCGCTGCAGCGCATTACTGACCGTTGCACAAAAGGATATTCCAGTTCCCACCTGTTCTACAACATTCAGTGCGTTGCTGTTGTAGAATGCACCATCAAAGGACATGCCCAGACCTTTTGCCAGTTGATAGGCTGCATCCAGGCTGGAGGTAGGGCTACTCAGAAACAAGGTATGTTTTTCACCCACTCGTACACCCCGATCCCGAAGAATACGCATAGCTTGAGTTAAAATGGCTGAACCGTTTTTCTCTGTAACCCAGCGTACCTGCATGTTGGGGTTTCTGGCGGCTTGGCGCATTACGTCAGCCAGCAAAAACGCTGCCTCGCGGTTTGTTTTTGCGCTCTGTGGTTGCATAGCGGCTTTTAAAGCACGCATTCCATTAAAATAGCCGCCGGAAGGCGTATAAAACAGATTGTATCCTGACTGATAAACCCGGCCTTTACCCACTTGCTCCACATGGTCAATATGGTCCGCAACGATAGCAGCCACTCGCTCATGGGCTTTTTGTTCTTTATCATCACTGGCTCCGGAACCATTAATGCCAACCAATACCCAGTGATTGGCTTCCCTCTTTGAATCAAGGCTCCGAGCCTGACCTTTTTCAGGCTCTACAGCCGCCCAGCTTTGGCCAATAGTATGAGCACGCATTAGTTGAGGTGTCTTAACCACCCGCCGCTGTTGTTCATAGGCATTATCCACCTGAATATCCGTGATCACATAGCCATTGTCTATGACTCCGTAATAACTCACCGGATGCACCGTGACACAGCAGCCCGGCAGGTTTAGCTTGAAGACTTCATCGCCCATGGACCTTGAAGTGGAGATATAAACATAGTCACTTGAGAACTTACCGGATCGAAGTCGTTTAATCTCTCGAACAATCAGATTAGCCCAGTAGTTGGTTTGACCTCGTCTGGTAAGGTCATCAAAGGACATCTTCGCTTTTTGGGTCGCATAAAGCGCCCGCCCCTGCTCACTGGTTAACAGCCGTACCAGGGGTTGATTGAGTACCGACATTTTGACTCCTTGTCTCTAATAGATTATTGCTTGTTAATTATTCTTAATCGCCGCCAACTCCGTGGTCAGCCGCAGTTCCGACACCAGGTGGTCGACGCTGTAGTGGGGTCTTAAATAAATGGTGCTGTGATAGAGCCCTGCTGCTCCTGGCACCTCCCGCACCTCCACTCTTGAACCCCGCAGGGGGTAACGGGCCAGCATTAAACGTCAATAGCCCGTAATCTACTGGTGCATCTCAGGAATATCAATAGACTGGGTAAACGATGCCCAGGCCGCTGTCGTTCAGTTGTTTACTCCAGTGGGCTTGGTTTTCCACTGACCACGCCCCATGAGTAGATCAAAATCCCGCTGGGTGAAAGCAGGATTGAATCTCTGGAGTTTCCGGAATGCCTGAATCCTGGGCAGGATACCTGAGGATCCAGTTGATCTAAAAATGCGTTTTTACTCGTTAAATAGCTGGCTATTTATGCCTTTAGGCCCTTTGGACCCTATGGGAATCCGCCTCGCAAAACCGCATTTGTATCTTCAATTTTCCGCCTTTCTCACGACGGGTGCGATTCTCGGTCAGGCTCCTGGGTTGAATGAAATCCAACGATTGAGGGGCCAAAATCCTTTACCAATAGGGTGGGAAGGTGAATGCCTGGCTTGATGCTTGCTAGCGGTAAACCATGCAGGTAAGGTTGGTTAACACAGATTTTCTGTGGCTGTTTTTTGAAGCAATCGATATCAGAGGACATCAGACATCTGTGTAACAAGCCATGAGTCATGAAAGTCATTCTTTTCTGGCGGATAGTTTCCGGATGGGAAAGGCTGGCTTCAGAGGATAAAAAATAACAACAGGAAGGATGGTTTCTCATGCTGAAAACTGTGAAAACCGCTGCGGTACTGGGTGCATTCGTAACAGCGGGTTTTGCCCAGCTGGCCAGCGCCTCGGCGACCCTGGAGTCGGTGAAGGAGCGTGGCTACATCTCATGTGGGGTGAGTACTGGTGTCCCAGGGTTCAGTAACCCGGATGACAAGGGGCAGTGGAGCGGCCTGGATGTGGATGTATGCCGGGCGGTGGCTGCCGCCACCTTGAAAGACGCCAGTAAAGTCAAATTCATTCCCCTGACTGCCAAAGAGCGCTTTACTGCACTGCAGTCGGGCGAAATTGATGTGCTGTCCCGCAACACCACCTGGACATTAACCCGGGATGGTTCCCTTGGCCTGAACTTCACTGGCGTTTCTTATTATGATGGCCAGGGCTTTATGGTGAAAAAGGAACTGGGAGTCAAGAGTGCCACAGAGTTGGACGGTGCTTCTATCTGCATTCAGTCCGGTACCACCAGTGAGTTGAACCTGGCGGATTATTTCCGGGCCAATAAGATGAAGTACCAGCCAGTGGTGTTTGATACCTCCGACGGTACTGCCAAAGGGTTTGATACGGGGCGCTGTGATGTGCTGACGTCGGACCAGTCCCAACTGTATGCCTTGCGCACGCGGTTGTCGAAGCCTGACTCTGCCGTGGTTCTGCCGGAAGTGATCTCCAAGGAACCCCTGGGACCAGTGGTTCGTCAGGGGGATGACCAGTGGTTCAATATTGTGAAGTGGACGCTTGCGGCCATGATCAATGGTGAGGAGCTGGGGCTCAACTCTGGCAATATCAGTAAAAAGAAAGACTCCAAAGACCCCAATGTCCGTCGTTTGCTGGGGGTGGATGGCCCTAAAGGTAAGGGGCTGAAGCTGGATGACCAGTGGTCTCTGCGTGTGATTGAGCAGGTGGGGAACTATGAAGAGGTCTTCACCCGCAACGTGGGCTCCGAGTCACCTTTGAAGATTGAGCGTGGTCTGAATGCGCTCTGGAATGACGGTGGTATTCTGTACGCGCCTCCTTTCCGTTGATTCTTTTCTTTCGCTATGGGCATTTGTCTGTGAATAACCTTTATACCCGGCTTTGCCTGGGTATAAAGGATGCTATTGAATTTCTGAAGGATCAGCAGGCTGTTAACGGACTTCTTTCATGACCTATAACAATCAGAAGCAGGCACTGAGCCAGCCTGCCCTTCCGACTTCCCCCGGTGAAACGGGGTCATCCCGGTGTGGCTATCTATTGATCAGGCCATTCATCCGATTATGGCGCAACGCCTCCTGGCGAGCACTGATTATGCAGGCTGCCGTGGTCCTCATCGTGCTGAGCCTGGGGATCTGGGTATTCAACAACACCATGAATAACCTTGAGCACCGGGGAATCAGCACCGGGTTCGGGTTTCTCTCTCAGGAAGCCGGGTTTGGGATTCTCCAATCCCTGGTGGAGTACGATGAATCCCACAGTTATGGCAAAACCTTTGTCGTTGGCATATTGAACACGCTGCTGGTATCGGTCCTGGGGATTGTGCTGGCCACTGTGCTCGGGTTTATGGTGGGCATTGCCAGACTGTCATCCAACTGGCTGCTGGCCAGGCTGGCCACGGTATTCGTTGAAACCTTTCGTAATATTCCTTTATTGCTGCAGATTTTTTTCTGGTACTTCGCAGTGCTGGCTGCCCTCCCTCATCCCCGGCAGAGCCTTGCTCTGGGTGACTCGATATTTCTGAATCTCAGGGGACTGTTTTTACCCCGACCCCTGATGGAAGGCGCTTGGCCTTTTCTGCTGGGTGTATTGTTTGCCATTGGCGCAGCGCTTATGGTCCGGCGCCTTAATCAGAGGCGAAGAGTAGAGACCGGAGAGGGCTTTTTTGGCGAAGGCTTTTCTGGCGCATCCTGGATAATGGGTGCACTCTTGTGGGGAGGGTTGCTGTTGGGCATTCCCGCAGTGGCCTGGTGGTTTTCCGGTGCCTCCCTGACCTTTGAGTTGCCGGAGCTACGTGGCTTCAACTTCCGGGGGGGCATTGCCATTATTCCTGAGCTGGGAGCGTTGTTGCTGGCGTTGACCATCTACACGGCAGCATTTATTGCGGAAGTGGTCCGGGCCGGTATTGAATCGGTGAATAAAGGCCAGAAGGAAGCGGCGGCCTCCCTGGGGCTGAAACCGGGGAAGGTTTTGTCGCTGGTGGTGATACCCCAGGCCATGAGAGTCATCATTCCCCCCCTTACCAACCAGTATCTGAACCTGGCCAAGAACTCATCTCTGGCAACGGCCATTGGCTACCCCGACCTGGTCAATGTCTTTGCCGGCACCACTCTGAACCAGACCGGCCAGGCGGTGGAAGTGATTGCCATGACCATGGCCGTTTATCTCACCATCAGCCTCAGTGTTTCATTGCTGATGAATCTGTACAACCGTCGTATGGCTCTTATTGAGCGATAAAGAGTTGAGCGATAAAGAATTGAGCGATAAAGAATTGAGCGATAAAGAATTGAGCGATAGGGGCTGACTCATGATTGATAACGAAGTGGCAATGATTTCTGCCCGGGAGCCTCCCCGGCTTGAGACGGGAGCGCTGGGGTGGATGAAGGGCAATCTGTTCTCGTCACCCTTCAATGCCGCAGTCACGCTGTTCATTGGCTATGGCCTTTTTCTGGCCATTCCGCCGTTGATTCAATGGGGGCTGGTGGAAGCCACCTGGTCTGGAGCGGACAGCAGTGCCTGTGATCGTCAGGGTGCCTGCTGGGCGTTTGTAACGGCCCGGCTGGATCAGTTTGTTTACGGCTTTTATCCGGAGGAAGAACACTGGCGGGCCAACCTGTTTTTTGTCCAGCTGGCGATGATTATTGTCTGGCTGTCGGTTAAACAGGCACCGGGGAAAAAGTGGGTATTGGGCTATGGCCTGGTTCTGCTGCCCTTTGTCTCTTGGTGGTTGCTGTATGGTGGTGTCTTCGGTTTAACGGGCGGTTTGACAAGAGTGGAAACTCATCAGTGGGGGGGAATGATGTTGACCTTGCTGCTGGCGTTGTGCGGAATGATCGCCTCGTTACCCTTCGGTGTTTTGCTGGCCCTGGGGCGTCGTTCAAAAATGCCGGTGATCCGGACACTGTCAACGGCTTACATTGAGCTCTGGCGAGGGGTTCCTCTGATTACGGTGCTGTTTATGGCATCGGTCATGCTGCCTCTTTTTGTTCCGGAAGAAGTGGTGTTCGACAAACTGCTGAGGGCGTTGATTGGCATTATTCTGTTCCAGTCGGCCTATATGGCGGAAGTGGTGAGAGGTGGGTTGCAGGCCATTCCCAAAGGCCAGTTTGAGGCGTTTAACAGCCTTGGGCTGAGTTACTGGCAGGGGGTGATGCTGATTATTCTCCCCCAAGCCATGCGGCTGGTGATTCCCGGGATCGTGAACACCTTTATCGCCCTGTTCAAAGACACCAGTCTGGTGCTGGTGATTGGTCTTTTTGATCTGCTGGCCATTGTTCAGGCTGGCCTCAACGATCCAGCCTGGCTGGGGAATTCCATTGAAGGCTACCTGTTTGCCGGTTTTGTCTTCTGGGTATTCTGTTTTGGTATGTCCCGTTACAGCCAGCGGCTCGAACAACAATTACAACAAGGGCATTGAGCGGAGAAAAAAGATGGAAGAACTTCTGGAAGCCTCTCCGGCCAGGGAAAAAGCCAAACGTCAGGGCTCTAATGATCAAAAGAGCGAGCAACAGAAAGAGAAAGCGGTGAGGGATCAACCTCAGGACACACTGATTGACATCAGTGGCCTGAATAAATGGTATGGCCAGTTTCATGTGCTTCGGGATATCAACCTGAGAGTGGGTAAAGGGGAAAAAATCGTGATCTGTGGCCCTTCCGGTTCCGGGAAGTCTACGCTGATCCGCTGCATTAACTGTCTTGAGGAGCACCAGGAGGGCAGCATTATCGTCGACGGCACCCGCCTGACCAATGACTTGAAAAACATTGAAACCATCCGCCGGGAAGTGGGGATGGTGTTTCAGCAGTTCAATCTGTTTCCGCACCTGACGATTCTGGAAAACTGCACACTGGCACCGATCTGGGTACGGAAGCAGTCCAGGAAAGCCGCTGAAAAAACGGCGATGGAGTATCTGGAACGGGTGCGTATTCCCGATCAGGCGGATAAATACCCCGGTCAGTTGTCCGGTGGACAGCAGCAACGGGTCGCCATTGCCCGGAGTCTCTGTATGAACCCGGAAGTGATGCTGTTTGATGAACCCACGTCAGCCCTGGATCCGGAAATGATCAAGGAAGTGCTGGATGTCATGATCGAGCTGGCAAAAGAGGGCATGACCATGCTCTGTGTCACCCATGAGATGGGCTTTGCCCGCACCGTAGCGGACCGGGTGATTTTTATGGATGAAGGGCAGATCATCGAACAGGCCCCTCCGGAAACCTTTTTCAGCCAGCCCCGTTCGGAGCGAACCCGACAGTTTCTTGGTCAGATACTGAGCCATTGAGTCAGGCTTCAGTTCATGACAGCAGACCGGAATTGCAAAATGTATCTTTATGTAACGAGATGGTTTTTGCCGGTTTCAGGCCCGCCGCTCTCTGGAGAAGTTACTGTTGCTAGCAATGGAGCCTGTGGATGAAAATAAATGTATATAAAAAATGTCGTTTTTATGAAATATAGAAACAAAAATATAACAGAAAGCTCTAAAACCCCTCTGTATTATCCCTCCCGATTTCTATAAGAGCAGGCCATAGAGCCTGCTTCTTCTGATGAGCCAACCATCAGAAACACAACAGGTTTGAGGGTATTATGAAGTTTCAGCTCAACCGCAAGGTTCTTCTTGCTTCCGCGGTCGCCCTGGCGTCCCAGGTCTCTTTTGTTCAGGCCGCAGGTTACGGCATCAATGAACACTCTGCCAGCTATCTGGGTACCGGTTTTGCCGGACGTGCTTCCAACGCCATTGATGCTTCTGTGGCAGCTTCCAACCCGGCAGCTATCAGCTTTGTTGAAGGCTCCCAGGTTTCTGTCGGTGCGGATCTGATTCTTGAAGGTGGGAAGTTTGAGGGGGAGTACTCTCTTAACCCTAATGGCCCAAGCACCACAGAAGATTTTCAGAAAACGTCAGTTGTTCCCTTTGGCCATTTTGTTATGCCCATCAATGATAAGTGGAGCTTTGGTCTGAGCGGCTATGCGCCCTTTGGTATTGAGCTGGATTATGACGATGGCTGGGCTGGCCAGTATTTTGCCGATAAAACCAGTGTCCAGGTTATGAACCTGCAGGGTACCTTGTCTTACAAATTCAATGATGACGTTTCCGTTGGTTTTGGTCTGATTGGTTCCCATGCGAAAGGCGAACTGACTCAGAAGACCTGGCTGCCTATTGGTGTTAACCAGGCTGACGCCAGGATTGAGGGTGATGATAATACCTTTGGCTGGAATATTGGTGCCGTATGGAACGCTTCTGAAGCAACGACCCTGGGTATGTCTTACCATTCCAAGCTGGATTTCAAGCTGGAAGGTGACTTCATTCTGGAAAACGCAACACTGCCAAGTTTTAACACAACGTTGCCTGCGGAGCTTGAGATCACCATGCCTGAAAAGGTTATGGTCAGTGTGACGCACAAAATGGATGCACAGTGGACGGTGATGGCGGATGCGACATGGACCCGCTGGAGCCGGTTCCAGGAGTTTAATGTTACCACCAATAACCCCATGTTCGGTTCTTACGTTCCCATGAACTGGAAAGATACCTGGGCACTGTCGCTGGGTACCTCTTATCAGCTGAACGACCAGTGGTTGCTGCGAGGGGGTTATATGTTTGATCAGTCACCAGTGACTGATGAAAACCGGACCGCCCGGACACCGGATGCCAACCGTAACTGGTTTACTCTGGGAGCTAACTGGAAGGCGTCGGAAAACCTTAGTGTTGACTTTGCTTATGCGTATGTGAAGCTGCAGAATGGTTCCATTAATGAAGGCAAGCACAGTGGAGCGGATACTCCTGCGGACCCAAGCTATGGCTTCCTGACCGGTAACTACAAAAGCAGCTCCCATATCCTGGGCCTGCAGCTGAACTACCGCTTCTAAGCGCTTTCAGCGCAGCGGCTGGAAAAGCGCTGCTGCTCGGAAAGAGCAGTGTGATAAGATACCGGCACATCGGGTATGTGCCGGTATTTTTTTGCCTGTCCGTTCCCATCCCCGCTTATAACAACAGGCTCAGGTTTATCCGAAACAGCCATGAGCGACTACACAATATTAGCGGATAAAGCTGCCCATCCAGTACTATAAGAAGGGTGAACGAACCTGGAAAGCGTGACGCTTTCACATCAATAAGGAGAGGACTGATGCCCTGGCAACCCAACTCTGGCCGAATAGGCGCTTTTCTTTTGCTATGGGCCTCTGTTGCCCTGACCGGTTGTGCTTCTTTAGAGAAAGACGCGGGAGAGGGAAAGTCGGCTGCACATTCAGCCAAGACGTCTGCTGTGGACAGAGACAGCGCCTCCTGCAAACGGCTGGAAATGATTTTTACTGAGAGTGGTAGTGGTTTTCAGTCCCTTCGCCAGAAGCCGGACTATCAGAAAAAAGTGACTTTCTGGCAAAGTCGTTATCAGTTGATTGAAGGCAGCTGTCAGATATGGCAGTGGTCTGACAAGTTCAGTTATGTCTGTAGCAAGGTTTTTCCTGACCAGGAAACGGCCCATGGAATTTATCAGGATGCCGGTGATTTCATTAATCAGTGCCTGGGGGATAACCTGTCAGGAAGTTCTGTACCCGGAAGTCAAAGTGACTGGCTTATTCAGCAGGAAACCCTTGAAAACCGTGGGGAAGAAACCCGCTACATGCTGGGTGGGGAGGTTCGGGGCTCCCTGAAAAAGGTCAATACCGGAGGGGCTTTCCGGGACAGCTGGACAGTGTATTTCCGGGTGGATTCTCCGGCTATGTTGAAGTAATCAGGGAGTTTGTAGCCAAAGCCCTGGTTCCCATGCTCTGCGTGGGACCCCGTACCCTGAAGAGAAAACCGGTGTTGTCTATGTCGGCACGGTTTACTTGAAAAAACGTCCGGCACAGTTCTGCCTGCCAGTCTACATTTGAACACTTGAAGGTTTATAAGGCAGGCGGGCTCCTCAGGATGGTTGCTTTTCGAGTGTGGCTGATCAGGGCGCTGTTTCTGCTGGTAGCGCCGGTCTCTGTTGCTGGTTATCAGTATCCCATCAAAAGTGCTTTTCTTGCTACGGTTGCCGGAACCCCCAGTGATTTTCAGGCGGATCTTGGCAAGGGACGTATTCTGGAAACGGTTCTGGAGGTTCAACCCTCTCCCCAGCCTCCTCGAGAGTCACAAGGGGTTCCAAATCTGTTTTCAGGGGTGGAACGTGCTGCCTTCAAACTGGCCTGGCAAGACGCTAAGGCCCCGTTGGTTTTTATTATTGCCGGAACCGGGGCCCGATACGATGCCAGTAAGGTTGAGTATCTGAAAACCGTCTATTATCGGGCCGGTTATCATGTGGTGCAGCTCTCTTCTCCCACCAGTTTTGATTTCATTGTCAACACCTCCGAAACCCATCGTCCGGGGATCTCCAGAAAAGACGCCGGGGATCTCTACCGGCTGATGCAGGCAAGTCTCGAACGAATCCGGCGCTTCAGGCCGCTGTTGATTTCCGGTTACAGCCTGACCGGTTATAGCCTTGGCGCCCTGGATGCTGCCTTTGTGGGCTTTCAGGATGACAGGCAGCGGAAAATCGGTTTTGAGCGTATTCTGCTTTTGAATCCCCCTGTCTATTTAAAAACGTCCGTGGATAACCTGGATCGCCTGATGTTGGCCAGGGTGCCCGGGGTAGAGGACTCCTCCTCATTGTTTGAGCATTTCTTCAGCAAGCTGGCCAACTATTTCCGGGTTCACAAGAGTATGGATCTTGACCAGAGCCTTTTGCTGGATATTCAGAGGGAAGGGAAGGGGCTCAGTGACGATGAGCTGGCGTTGTTGATTGGGATGGCTTTTCGTTTTTCGGTGGCGTCTATGGTGTTTACCAGCGATGTGATGACGCAGTCGGGGCTGATTGTCCCCCGGGGGTTCCGTATCAAGGATACGGATAGCCGAACGCCTTACCTCAGGTCAGCCATGCATTTCAGTTTTAATCGCTACCTGAAAAAGATGTTGCTGCCTTTTCTGAATCGGAAGAATGCAGGTCATCAAACGGGTTTTACCAGCGCAGACCAGGCATTGTCCGAAAACAGCCTGACAGTGCTCAGGCGCTGGCTGTCAAGAACTGAAAAAATTGGGGTCATGCATAATGCCAATGACATTATTCTCGACCAGAAAGGGCTGACTTTCCTCTATGACACCTTTGGTTCCAGGGCAAGAATTTACCCATTGGGAGGGCATATGGGCAACCTGCAATTCAGAACCAATGTTGGCGATATGATGAGCTTTATGAAAACCGGGCGGTTCCCCGATGCGTAGGGTTTATCTGTTCTTATGCCTGCTGTTTGTCAGTCTGGCAAGTGGGGCGGTAGAAGATCGTATTCCCTATTCTAACCCCTTGGATCATCTGACCTTTCATGAAAAGGAACCGGGTCATCCCCCTCCCGATATTGTAGGACGACTGACGTTTATGGACGTTTATGATCCGTTTGAGCCATTAAATCGTCTTTTATTTCGTTTTAATGTTCGTTTGGACCGATATTTTCTAAAGCCTCTGATGAACCTATATGAAGCCGTGACTCCCACATTTATCCGACAGGGGATCGCCAATTTTTTCCAGAACATCAAGGATGTTCCCAATACCCTGAATAATATTGCTCAATTCAAAGGGGAAGCGGCGCTGACCTCGGGCAGCCGGTTGTTGCTGAACACCACTTTTGGTTTGCTGGGGGTGTTTGATCCTGCTGAACGGGCGGGGTTGAAATATCGGCGGAATGATCTGGGAATGACTCTGGCTTACTATGGAATGGGGGCTGGGCCTTATCTGATGATTCCGGTATTGGGGCCCTATAACTTGAGGGATGCCTCCGGCATGGTAGGGGAACTGTGGGTGGAAGATCGAATTGACTTTCTTGGGATACCTGACAAAACGTTTTCTGACCCGGCATTGTTTGCCGTTTATGGCATTAATTACCGCTATGAAATTCAATTCACCTATGATGATTTTCTTTCTCCATTTACCTATGACATGATCCGGTTTCTCTATACTCGTAAACGGGAGCTTGAACTGATTGCGGCTGGGGATTGAGTGTACTGCCGGGCTTTGGACAATGGTCTAATCACAAAATGGGTTGTCCGTTGATAAAATGGCAGGTCTTAGGCTTAATAAGGAGGTTTGTCATGCGGTTTGCAAAAGCATTGAGACCTGATCATCGTTCACAGGTTATTGATATTTCAAGGGATGCAGGGATTCGCAAGGGCAAGCATGCCCAGAAAGCGGTGGTTAAGCAAGACTATGAGTCCATCAGGACATTTCTTGAGGATTCTGTTGATATCTACAAGGATGTTACCCCGGAGAAGCTGACAATAAGGCAGAGGGCAATTACTCAATTGCCGGCACTGATGGAATCAAATCGGCCTTTGTTTGAAATGATTACTGGCAACTCTAAATTGGTTGCTTATATTGTGGACAATGAAAGCGCATTCGATAAGGTTAAAGCTCATAAGGAAGAGGTTGATTTGTGCCAGGTTCTTGGAGCTGTCAAAATGGATGATTAAGTGATTCATTAGAAATTAAGAGAAACCCCAGTCAAGCCTTTGGAGAAATCAGGCAGGACTGGGAAAGCCTTGGTTAAGCTTAAACTTTTCGAGTGAAAACCCACTCATTTTCTGAAGACATGGCCTGGTTAAAGTCGTACCCCTCGTAATCAAACCCTTTCAGTTTCTCCACGGAAGTGATGTTGTTATCGATGGCATAACGACACATTAACCCCCTGGCTTTTTTGGCATAGAAACTGATGATTTTGTATTTATCCCCTTTCCAGTCCTTGAAAACGGGGGTCACAATGCGCCCTTTAAGTTTGCTCGTATTGACTGCTTTGAAGTACTCATTGGAAGCCAGATTGACCAGAACATCACTGCCCAGAGTCTCCATCTCTTCATTCAACTTATCGGTAATTCGGTCGCCCCAGAACTGGTACAGATCTTTGCCTCGCTGGTTGGCAAAGCGGGTACCCATCTCCAGCCGGTAGGCCTGCATCAGATCAAGGGGCCTTAACAGACCATAGAGCCCGGAAAGAATGCGAAGGTGCTGCTGGGCAAAAGCCAGCTGTTGCTCCGACAGGGACTCGGCGTCCAGCCCGGTATAAACATCGCCCTTAAAGGCCAGTACCGACTGCTTGGCATTTTCCGGGGAGAAGGGGCGGCCCCAGGCTTCAAAGCGGGCGGCATTCAGTTGGGCCAGCTTGTCACTGATGCTCATCAGACGGCCAATATCGGCCGGGCTTAACTGGCGCAGTTCCCGAATAAGAAGCTCCGATTCCTCAAGAAAATCCGGTTGGGAAAAGGTCGAGGTATTAGCTGGAGTATCATAGTCCAGGGTTTTGGCCGGTGAGACGACAAGCAGCATGCAGCAATCCCTCAGAGTTCGATGTTATGCAGAGCGGTTCAAAGCGTTTTATTAAGGCACATACTAGAGTACTGTAAGCGCCTTGAATAGAACCCTGGAGGGAGTTTCTTGCTATAGAGGGGATTAATTTTCTCTATTGAGCCCCTTGAGTGGAGAATGTTATTCATATTTATAAGCTTGATCCTTATGGGGCAGGTTACCGGTCAGGTATCGACATCATAAGAAATAGCCTTTACTTCCGTTTTTTCAGTCGTCCTCAGGTGCCTCATGAGCTAATGATTGGTTCAGATAAACCCTGAGCAATATAGGGGAATGGTGAACCTGTTCTGAGACTATGATTTCGGTGTGTGGATTTCCTGGTAAGAGGGGGGCGGAGCGTTCCGGTTTCCAGTGCCATATGAAGTGATGATTAATGGTTCGATTACCGGTTGCATTTTCGTGAATACTCTATATATTACGCACCGCATATAGAATGAGGAATATATGATCGTCACTCCACCTTAAATTTTACCCGCCAACTCTCAAATTCCTGGCAACCCTCTAAAAGTCGCTGCCTTTGCAATGACTGTATGATTTCCCCTTGCCAATTTAATTTATAAGCTCGAAGGCAGATAGTAGCTGCCGTTTTCAATACGCTGTACGACAGTGAACCTGTGTGTATGGCATTATTTCTGGCGTTTATTCATGTTTGTCCATTGGAAAGAAGTGTCTATTTCAAACATTAAAACGGAGTTGCTGGCAGGGATTGTGGTTGCACTTGCACTGGTGCCTGAAGCAATATCCTTTTCAATCATTGCCGGGGTTGATCCGAAGGTTGGCCTTTATTCTTCATTCTGTATTTGTGTCGTTATTGCTGTCATGGGAGGTCGGCCTGGAATGATATCCGGTGCTACAGGGGCAATGGCATTGCTAATGATGACCCTGGTTAAAGAACATGGGCTCCAATACTTGCTGGCTGCAACTATATTAACGGGTATACTGCAAATGGCGGCTGGGTATTTACGGCTTGGAAATTTGATGCGCTTTGTTTCAAGCTCTGTGATTACCGGGTTTGTTAATGCGCTGGCGATTCTTATTTTTCTGGCCCAATTGCCGGAATTAATGAATGTGACCTGGCATGTGTATGCCCTTACCTTGACAGGGCTGGCTATTATTTATCTCTTTCCTGAGATTCCTTATTTGGGAAAATCAGTTCCTTCCCCATTGGTCTGCATTATCACACTGACCGTTCTCTCGGTTATGCTGGGGCTTGAAGTTCGGACGGTTGGGGATATGGGAAAGTTGCCAGAGACGCTACCTGTTTTTTTATGGCCTGAAGTCCCTCTGAATGTTCATACTTTATTGGTCATATTTCCTTATTCCCTTGCTTTGGCTACGGTGGGTCTTCTGGAGTCTTTGATGACCGCCAGGATCGTGGATGACCTGGATCAGTCATTCAGTAACAAGGATCGTGAGTGTAAAGGGCAGGGCATTGCTAATGTGATATCAGGATTTCTGGGTGGGATGGCAGGCTGTGCCATGATCGGGCAGTCAGTTGTCAACTACAAATCCGGTGGTCGTAACAGACTGTCCTGTTTTTCTGCAGGTATTTTTCTGTTGATGATGGTCGTGTTTCTGGGTGACTGGCTGTCTCTTATTCCCATGGCTGCACTAGTGGCTGTGATGACTATGGTTGCTATCAGTACTTTTTCATGGGGATCTTTAAGGAAAATTAAAGAGCATCCTTTTCAGAGTAATATCGTTATGCTCTCAACTGTATTGGTTGTAGTATTAACCCATAATTTAGCCATTGGGGTATTGGCAGGTATAGTATTGGCAACCTTGTTCTTTGTGCAAAAAATTGGGGACTTGATGCGTGTTGGCAGTGTATTGAACAAAGGTATCTCAGAACGAACTTATACAGTGAAAGGGCAAGTGTTCTTCGCATCAGCCAACGAGTTTACAATGTCATTCAATACCCTTGAGCCGTTGGACTCAGTGACGATTGATTTGTCTCATGCTCATTTTTGGGACATATGTGCAGTTGCAGCGCTTGATAAAGTCGTTATTCAATTTAGAAAACGAGGAACGCTGGTGAATATCATAGGGATGAATGAAGCCTGTGCAACGATAATTAGTCGATTTTCAATCCACGATAAACCCAATGAGGTTGAAAGGCGCTGTTCAAATTAAGTGTTGCTCTACCCAATGTATAGAAACTTGATCTAAAAAAGCCTCCTCTGAGAAGAGTTGAGTTTTAAGAAACCTTTTCCACCCGAGGTAACGAGACAGGTATTTTGTTG
>NZ_JBLYZI010000085.1:0-26136 GCF_057680865.1 Endozoicomonas sp. Z74 | reverse complement strand
GCTTATCAGTGAGCGAGGAGAATTTGGAAAACAGGGCTTTTGCAGACATCGAAAGACAGGAAAAACCCTGATTATACAGGCTGTTTCTTGATGGCGCTGTTCAATTGGTGATCATGTTTTTGCCCTGGGGCGTACCCTTTGTGAACGCAACAGGTGAAGCCTTGACACCGGCCACCATGAACTACTTCTTTATTGCGATTTCTGTCTTGGTGCTGGGGGCGATGGGGGCGTTTGTGACCTCCCGCTATGTGGCCCCCCGCCTGGAGAAGCAGAGCTGGACGGTGCCTGAGGACATGAACCTGTCCGATTTTACCATCAAGCCGGAAGAAGAGCGCGGCCTGAAGTTTGCCCTGCTGGGTTTTGTGGTGGCCATGGCAGGGGTTTATGCCCTGGCGACAGGACCTTTGGCCCCTTACACCAATGAGGCCGGTCGTGTAGTGACTCCCTACATTAACAACGTTGTGTTGTTGATTGTGATGGTCTTTGCCACTGTCGGTATATTTTTTGGAGTGGCGACCAAACGCTTCCGGTCTGTGACCGATGTGGTCAAGGCCATGGTCAAGCAGATGAACACCATGGGTTATATTCTGGTGTTGACCTTCTTCTGCTACCAGTTTCTGGCGGTGCTGGGTGCTTCCGGTATCGGTACCTACATTACGTATCTGGGCGCAACCTTCCTGCAATCCCTGGGACTTCAGTCCTACCCGATCCTGCTGCTGGTGGCCTTTGTCATGGTAACCGCTACCATTAACCTGTTTGTGGGGGGGATGACTTCCAAGTGGATGTTGCTCGGCCCCATCTTTATTCCCATGCTGTACCAGGTGAACCCGGCCATGACTCCGGACCTGATTGCGGCGGCCTTTCGAGTGGCGGATTCCAGTACCAATATCATCACTCCGATGATGAGCTACGCCGGTGTTATTCTGGCCTTTATGCGCAAATACAAGCCGGAGATGACCATCGGTGACCAGATCGCCATTATGGTGCCGTACTCTGTCGCCTTTATGCTGGCCTGGACCGTTTTGCTGGTACTTTTCTTTGCCCTGAATATACCTCTGGGCTTCTGATTCCTTTCGTTTTCGCCACCCGGTTGTATCGGGTGGCTTCTCTCCTGAGTGCCTTTTTTCCGTTGGTCGGTTGGCAAGAATCATACTGACCGGTGGTGATGTTGTGTGCTCGTCAGACTCTATAATTCAGTTCGTGAAGAGTGATCAGGTCATGACTTGGGCTGGACTTAACGGAAGTCATGGCAGCAGGGACGATGATCAAGGAGTACATCAAAATGAAAGGACTTAAAAAGAAAAAAATTATTCCAGTTTTGGCTATCACAGCCTGCTTTTCCGGACTACCCGTCTTTTCCAACGCTTCCACTTCCGCCAGCAGTGAGTCGATGTCTGAAATGACATCGGTGCTGGCGCTGGTGAAACCTGAAGCGATGACACACCAGCCGGTAATCAGTGGAGATTGGCTGGACCCTCTGACCTGGGGGGGAGAGAACAAAGTACCGGTGGCAGGCAGCCGGGTAATGATCCCTGAAGGGGTTCATCTGGTGGTGAACGGCAAGATTGAGGCGGAGTTGATGACACTGCGCGTCAATGGAAGGTTGTCGTTTGCAACGGACAGGGATACACAGCTGACGGTGGATACCCTGGTCGTGGACTCCAGCGGTGAACTGACAATCGGAACAGTGCAAAACCCTGTTTCCCCTTCCAGTCAGGCACGGTTGATCATCAAGGATGGTAATAATGGCTTTGATGTTGTCCATTCTGACAGCCCGGACTTTGATCCATACAAGATGGGGCAGGGTGTGATAGTCCTTGGGCGTATGGAGGTGCATGGTGCCCCCAAACAGCCTTATGTGGCGATTCCCAAAGCCTATGCCGGTGAGGATGAGATCTATCTGGAAGCCGGTATTCCGTCTGGCTGGACGGTGGGTGATCAGCTGGTGATTGCCGGGGCTCGTCGTGATGCCCTGGGGGATGAGTTGAGGGTGATAGCGGGAGTAGTTCAAAGTGCAGGAATTGTTGAACTGGACCAGCCTCTATCCTTCGATCACCTTCCTCCTGAGCACGCCAGGGAAGGGCTGGAGCTGAAGATTCATGTGGCCAACCTGACCCGCAATGTCGTTATTGAAACACCCCAGGCGCTGCGTGATCGAACAGTCACCCATGTCAGTGGTACTGTCGAGTTCACCGGCCGGGGCCACATGATGTTTATGCACACTAATAACGTTCATATCCGGTATGCAGAGCTGGCGGGACTGGGGCGAACCAACAAATTAATGAAACTGCGTGACACCGGGATGGATGAGAGTGGAGTGCTGACCATTGGCCTTAATCCACGCTCCCGTTACCCGGTTCACTTTCATCGGGCTGGCAACGAAGGTGAGCCTGGCTTGATTGAAGGCAGTTCGGTGGTCACTTCCCCAGGCTGGGGCTTTGTGAATCATTCCAGCTACGTGATGATCAAAAAGAACATTGCCTATGATGTCACGGGAGCTGCTTTTACCTCTGAGGCGGGTGATGAGGTGGGTTCCTTTGAGGGTAACCTCTCCATTAAAACCCATGGCAGTCAGACACCTGGCGTGTATTCAGAGCGTCGTCCCCGGGATGGCAACAGTGATGACCTGGGGCACCGGGGGGATGGCTTCTGGATTCATTCAAGGACCGTCAGGCTGGAGGATAATATTGCCAGCGGTTTCATGGGGGCGGCTTATACCCTGTGGGGCCAGTTTGAGGACGGAGCAGAAGATCGTCTGGTTGGCATCCAGTTTACCCAAGCCCCCGAAGATTATCCGCCGGAGCCAGGCCGGATTCCCGCCAGTGAGGTCAAAGAGATTCTTCCCATGGAAAATAACAGGGCCTACGGCGGTTATAAGGCACTGCACAGTGGTTTTATCACCGGGCGCCAGGAGATCAGGGATTTTCTTGGTTACGCGGTGGCAAAAGGAGACAGCCGCTGGTATTCAGCCAGTAAAACCTATCGTAACCTGACGCTGATTGGTGATATTAATGAGCCCTCCGGCACCGGTGTGGGTAGCCATGTCAACAGTGGTAAGATGGCGTTTTACAACGTTCATATTGAAGGTTTTGAAACGGGGTTTCAGTTTTCTCCCCGCCAGAGCGGCAGCCTCCTTGAAGGGGGGTATTTTAACAATGTCACGGACATTGAGTTCCGGAAAAGGTTAAATTATGCCCATACTGCCCGGGTTGGAGGTGATGTCCGGTTCGGTCAGCTGGACAGCAGTGCGCTCAATGGACGACAAAGAGCCCACTTCCATGCATTTACCGAACTCCATGGTCCTGCCGGAGGCACCGGCTATGTCAGCTTGTCGCCATCTTTGCTACTGCTGGAAATGGATTCCCTGAAAGCACCCCTGCAAATCCATCTGATTAGTGAGCAAGCTCCGGATCATGTTCCTTATTCAATGGAGGTGATCAACCAGCAAAAGAGAAGTCATAAAATTCTGGCAAAAATCAATCCCCAGTGGCTGGATAAAAGCAATGCAGAACTTCAGGTGATTGCCGGTACTTCAGTGAATGGCGGTTATGTACCCTCTGATGCAAAGGTGCTTGAAAATGCCAGTAATATCGCCGTAGTGCCGTGGCAGGGATATGAAGAAGAGCAGCCCCCGAAGCTGGTTGAACCGGTTGAGAACTTTTCTCTACCGGTGAGTGGTACTCCGGCGGTTATTGATCTGTCGGCCATATTTGTGGATCCAGATGGGGATCCACTGGAATATCATGTACTGGTGGATGACCCGGAACTGTTACAGGCATCCATCCAGGGAAGCATACTTCGGTTGAATGCCACCGGTGAAATGACCGGTGAAGCCAGGATCAGGGTTTATGCCAGAAACCCTGCCACAACCAAATGGAATAAACGAAACTCCGTCACGGACCTGTTTATGGTGACAGTAACGGAGTAACCTCCCAGCAACGATGTTTTTTTATCAAAGCCTGCTGGTTTATCAGCAGGCTTAACTACTCGATGCTTTCTGTTCTTTCCGGTCGCAGTCTTCGGATAAAATTCCTTCAATAAGCCTGTTAACCTGTGGAGCTTGTTCAATGGACTCATAATCCATATACCCCTCAACGGCTTCCTGGACCATAGGAAAACTGTCAACCATTTTTTGCAGATAACTGAGTGCCATCACTCTGAGTGGGGAAGGCTGCTCTTTCTTTCCTGTCAGTCTTTCAAGTACCCCGGAAACCTGGGCATAGGAATAGGTAAAAAACAGATTGAGGGCATAGTGAAGCATGAAAATAAGATCTTTGACCAGGTTCTTTACGATGACTGCCTTCTGTTCTTTTTCCGGGATTTCATCACGGAGGTATAGCTCCAGACCCTGGAGGAAAGTATGTAACACGATAAACGTGGGAATAAGAATAAAAAAAGACAGTTCGTAAAAATAAACGATGCCAGTGACAAGAGCAGCAAGAAGAAAGGAGACATATTGATTAGAGGCCATAACCCTGAACTCCATGAAGGTTTCAAACCCTTCAAAGAGTTTATAGGAGACAGCGTGTAACCAATCTGGCACTTTTCCTTTCTGGTTATTCTCCTCATTGCCATCCAGTGCAGAAGGGCTGTCATAGGGAGCAACAGCTTCGACCAGACCCTTTACTCTGAGGCAAAAAACCGGTGGGTCACTGGAAGCGATGCTATCTGTTGTGGGAGAACAATACAGTCTGTCCTGGCTCTCTTTGAGGTGCAGGGCCAGGGGGTAGTCAGCGGGAAAGCAGAGGCAGGTTTTATCCAGCTCTTCAGCGGTAAAATGAAGGGTATTGAGGTTATTGACGCTGCTTCCGGGGTTGTGGGTGTGGCGCGTATCATTGGCTGGAAGCCCCTGAGCCTGACTGCTTATGCATGCTGTTGAAATAAATAGCATTACAGACACCGCTTTGGCTGGAGTGCTGTTTGCCTTGTGGAATAGGCTGCCGACTTTCATGGGCAGGGTCCAATGTACATACCTTGTAGGAGTTTAGTTTTGCTTATTGGAAGTTCCTGTCTGAATCGTTAGTTTTTCGGTAAGTACTTAGGGGGCGAAGTGCATTCTGGCAGTGGATAAAAAGCAGCCCTCTTATTGACCCCGGATCAGAATAACCGGCAGAAATTCTGTTACTGTCAGTATTAAGATACTGAGGTGCTCTGGACAGAGTGCTGTTGTGATGCAGCGAATGGAGAATCAGAATGAAGCTGACATTCCTGGGGGCAACGGGAACGGTGACCGGTTCCAAATACCTGGTAGAAAGCCATGGCCAGAAAATTCTGGTGGATTGTGGTTTATATCAGGGGATCAAGCACTACCGGCAAATGAACTGGCAGCCTTTACCAGTGGCTGCAAAAGAACTGGATGCCGTGGTACTGACCCATGCTCACCTAGATCACAGTGGCTATCTGCCGGTATTGGTGAAGCAGGGGTTTTCCGGGCCCGTTTACGCCACTCCCGGCACCTGTGAACTCTGTCGTATTCTTCTGCCTGATGCGGGATATCTGCAGGAGGAAGATGCCAGGCACGCCGCCCGACACGGTTATTCAAAACATAATCCACCCTTACCGTTGTATACCGAAGAAGATGCGAGGCGGGCATTGGGGCTGCTGAAGCCTGTGAGCAGCCATGATATCCATGAGCTGGATGGAGGGATGACCCTCCGGTTCCGTCCTGCGGGACATATTCTGGGGGCTGCCTGTCTGGAGGTGTTTGATGGTAGCCGGATGCTGGTGTTCAGCGGCGATGTCGGGCGCCCGGACGATGCGGTGATGTATCCGCCCGAGTCATTGAAGCGGGCGGACTTTCTGGTGATTGAGTCCACTTACGGGGATCGTCAGCACCAGAAGGTGGATGCGGAGGAAGTGCTGGGAAATATCATCACCTCTACCGCCAGAGCTGGGGGAACCGTGCTGATCCCTGCGTTTGCAGTAGGTCGTGCCCAGATGCTGCTACATATTCTGGAACGATTGAAATCTGCGGGGAAAATACCCAGCCTTCCCATTTACCTGAACAGCCCCATGGCCATCAAGGCGACCGAGATTTTTCACCGCTTCCATGAGAAACATCGCCTTACCCAGGAAGACTGTCGCCGGATTGATGCCGTGACTCATTATGTAAGAACGGTCGAGGAGTCCATGGCGCTGGCCAGCCAGAAGTTTCCGTCCATTATTGTTTCTGCCAGTGGTATGGCCAGTGGTGGCAGGGTATTGCATCATCTCAAACACATTTTGCCAAATCACCGGAATACGGTACTGTTTGCCGGTTTTCAGGCTCCGGGCACCCGGGGGGAAAAGCTGGTCAACGGTGCCTCGGAGATTCGGATTCATGGTGAGCAAATTCCCGTCAGGGCCCGTATCTGTCATGTTGATGCCTTCTCTGCCCATGGGGACGCAAACCAGCTGGTCAGTTGGTTGAGAAGCATCAAAACGCCACCCAGGCAGGTATTTGTCACCCATGGTGAGCCAGAGTCGGCGGACTATATGGCCCGGAAACTGTCCGATGAACTTGGCTGGAATGCCCATGTACCGAAACTGGGTGACAGGATTGAATTAACGTGATGGCAAAGCACTGTGCTCTGAATGAGCCGATCATACTGGCTGAAGGATTGGGCGAGCATTCGTGTCTGGATCAGCTGGCTCTGTTCAGTACTTCGTTCATTGAAGATGAGGCCTATATACACTTTGCCAGGCACCAGGGGGTTGTTCTTCCGGATACGCTGAGCAAGGCCAGAACGAAACGGCGGGCAGAGTTCCTGGCTGGGCGTTTCTGTGCAATGCGAGCGCTTGAACACCTGGGAGCGGTCTCAACGGAGGTGGGTATCTGTGAAGACCGTGGGCCCCGCTGGCCCTCTGGTTTTACCGGATCGATTACCCATAGTGCCGGAGTGGCCCTTGCGGCAGTGGCCAGGCAGCCTGATATCAGGGCTGTGGGCATTGATGTTGAGCAGTGGGTTCCAGGGACCCGTGCGGAAAAGCTGTCCAGAGCCATATTAATGGATCAGGACAAGCAGCTCAGAGATTCTCTTCAGCAGGTGCCTGGCTGGTTTTTTACTCTGGCTTTTTCTGCCAAGGAGAGCCTTTATAAGTTACTTCGGCCTGAAGTGGGTCGTTTTTTCGGCTTTGATGCGGCGGTGATGGTATCCCTTGATATCAAACAAAAGTCGTTTGTTCTGGAGCTGACCGAAACCCTTTCTCCCCGCTGGAGAGCCGGCCATTTATTCAGAGGCTCCTTTATGGAAACCGACCGCCATATGATCACTTTGATGAGCCTTCCGGGGTGAGGGCTTTGCCATTGAAGGCCTGGCGTGTAATGGGCTGAGACCTTTTTTGCAGCTGTCGGGTCAGCTGTCCGATCATCACTGGCAAAAGCACTGCCATCGCAATCGCCAGCCAGGCAAGCGGGTCGGTATTGGTCAGTGGTCCTGATTCTGTCTGTACAATAATCAGAGAAGAAATGACGGCTGCAGCCCCGGTAGTGATGTGTCTTGTTGCGGTCTGAAGGCCCATGTAGTGGGCCCTCTGGGGTGGAGAGGGAATCCCCATAAGCAGTGTCTGGCTGGACACGGTTCGTACTGCGTTGAAGGCCATAAACATCATAAAGACGACTGTGACAGGAAGTAGCCCCGGTGCCAGAAAACAGGCGACGATGGCCAGAACAAAGCCAGCCATACCAAGCCAGTTGACTTTCAGAGAACCGATGTTATCGACCAGGAGGCCGGTTCCCCGGGTTACCAGGTAGGTGATGATGCCGCCAGCCATATAGAGTGGACCGATCAGCTCCCGGTCAAAATCCAGGTTGTATTGCAGGTATCCCGCCAGGTGAGGAATGATCAGAAACCCCGAAAATATGCCGGTAGCAACACAGGCAAGACCCATTAGCATGGTTCGGTTAATAGCAGGGGCTCTGACAGTCGATTCCTCTTTGCTGGTGATGGGTTGGCTTTCAAGGCTTTTCCATAACAGGCCGCTGATCATCAGTATCAAGAGCCCCAATATCTGGAAAGTAAACTGCCAGTCATACCAGAGGGACAGTTGAAGGCCGGCTGGAACCCCCAGTACGGCAGCCAGGGAAAAAGCTCCGGCAATCTGGCCCATGGCCCTCCCCCTGCGTTGAGGAGGGGTGCGATCAATCACCAGTGCCATGGTAAAAGAAGAGGCGAGCCCGCCAAACACACCGGCCATCATACGGGTAACCAGGAGTGAGTAGAGCCCGGTGCTGACTGAAGTCGCCAGGGCGGATAGTCCCAGCCCGGTCATGGAAAGAATCAGAGCTCTGCGGCGATCAAGACCATCCAGCTTACGGGAAAATATCAGAAGAACCAGAGCACTGGCCATGGCATAGGCGCCACTGATCAGCCCGGCCTGACTGAGGGGAAGCTGCAAGTCTCCTGTTATATCCGGCCCCATGGGCATTACAAGAATAAAATCGAGCACGGTTAGCCATTGAGTAATGACCATCAACTGAATAAAGCGCTGCCCGCCCCGTGAATCTGACATAGCTGTCCCTGTCTTAGTGAAAAATTCTGTTTTTTGCCAAAAACGGTTGTCTGATATGCAGCCGATTTAATTTATTTTTGTCGTATAAGTCTCATTTCTGGCATTTGTGCTAATCGCACTTTTAATAGGTTCTCCCCTGTTTACCCAAGGGGGAAGCCGTTATTTGAAGGCGGATAATACCATACGACGTTGTTGATAATCATTATCATTTGCAATAAAGTTCTGCTGCTCGAGCATTCTGATCGTGCTCTCACCAGGTGATCTGCCTGAAAAAAACAGGGAATACCAAAAAATGTCGTTCACAGATGATCCGCTTTTATGGGAACCGGGTGAGCCTCTGAGCATGATGAAAGCTCTGGGTTCTATCCCTTTTTTCTTCGCCTCTCCCCAGCACACCCTGATGGCCAGCCGCATGTATGCGGTTTTATCGGGAAGCAGTCAGCTGGATACATTGGCTGGCCAGATTCGCCTGCTTCAGGATGCAGCCCGCCAGGCTGGGTACACTGATCCGGTGGTGGTGGGGGCCATTCCGTTTGACAGCGCCAACCCGCTCTATCTTGGAGTACCGGAGCAGTTTGTCCGAACCAGAACCATGCATCCAGTGACGGACGTTGCCGCGACTGGCCGTGAGCCAATCCGCTCAAGGGTCCTTACGGTGCCCGAACCTGAAGTGTATAAAAACAGTGTTCGTGAGGCGCTGGCTCGTTTTGATCAGGGGGAGCTGGATAAGGTGGTGCTCTCAAGAACCCTGGAAGTAGTCAGTAATCGAACCATTGATGTCAGTCAGGTGTTGCGTAATCTGGCCAGGCACAACCCTGCCGGGTATACCTTCGGGATTGAAGTTCCCTGTGGCAAAGAGAGAAAGCCCGGAACACTGCTGGGTGCCAGCCCGGAACTGCTGGTATCAAGAGACGGCCTGAAAGTGACTGCCAATCCTCTGGCAGGGTCTGCAGCCCGGAGTCAGGACCCTGTTGAGGATCAGCGCCGTGCTGAAGCTCTGTTGCGTTCCGCCAAGGATCTACATGAGCATGCTCTGGTGGTTGATGCCGTAGCCACTGCCCTGGCACCTTTCTGCAGGGATTTCAAAGTGCCTGACCGGCCAACACTGATCAAGACTGAAACCCTATGGCATCTGTCCACTGTTGTTGAAGGTATTCTGATCGATCCCCAGACCTCTTCTCTTGAGCTGGCCACAGCACTTCACCCCACCCCTGCGGTTTGTGGTTACCCCACGGAGAAGGCAAGACGGTTTATCCAGGAGCAGGAACCCTTTGACCGTGGCTTTTTCACCGGCATGGTGGGTTGGTGCGATGCTGATGGCAATGGTGAGTGGGTGGTGACGATTCGGTGCGCCGAAGTGTTTGAAAATTCAGTCAGACTTTTTGCGGGAGCCGGCGTAGTCAAGGGATCGGATCCGGAAAAGGAGCTGGCAGAGACGGGCGCCAAATTCAGGACCATGCTGAATGCTCTGGGGTTAGGGGAAGCCTGCAGCACTGACGAAAATGCATTCACGGCGACGTTGAAAGAAGGAGCTGGCCAGTGAATGAGGCTCTTTCGAAGTATGAAGGGATAGCCCGGGACTGTCCGGGATGGCCTGATGACGTAGCCCGGCAATATCGTGCTGCAGGTTATTGGGAGGGGATTTCCTTTGGCCAGTTGCTGCGCAGCAGAGCTGAACGTTATAGACACAAGACTGCTGTTGTTTGTGGGTCCCGGCGATGGAGTTATCTGGAGCTGGACAGCAAGGCTGATCGGCTGGCTTCCGGCTTTGCCAGGCAGGGCATTGGAGTCGGTGATGTGGTGGTGGTCCAGCTGCCCAATATTGCGGAGTTTCTGCTGGTTTGTTTCGCCCTGTTTCGTATTGGTGCCCTGCCTGTTATGGCTTTACCTGGGCATCGTCGTTCAGAGGTGGGTTATTTCTGCCGGTTCACGGGAGCAAAAGCCTACATTATCGCGGATTGTGCCGGTGGCTTTGACTATAGACAGCTGGCAAGAGAGGTAAGCAGTGAAGCTCCGGAACTGAAACAGGTCATTGTGGTGGGAGAGCCGGAGGAGTTTGTAGCGCTTGATGATCTGTACGGACCCATTGATCCCCTGCCCTATATTTCTGCCTCAAGGGTGGCTTTTTTCCAGCTTTCCGGAGGCACTACCGGGGTGCCCAAACTGATTCCCCGTACCCATGATGATTATATATACAGCCTTAAAGCCAGTGCTGATGTGTGCGGGCTAAGTGAAGAAAGTGTTTATCTCTGTGCTCTCCCTGCGGCCCATAACTTTCCCCTGAGCTCTCCCGGTACACTGGGTACTTTATACGTCGGCGGTACTGTTGTTATGGCGCCAGGCCCGGCACCGGACCAGGCTTTTCCATTGATTGCCCGTGAGCGGGTCACCATTACGGCGCTGGTTCCCCCTCTCGCCCTGCTCTGGCTGGAGGCTGCTGCCCGTGATGAGTCTGTGGGTAACAACGGGCTGGCCAGCCTGCAGGTGCTTCAGGTGGGTGGGGCTCGATTGAGTTCAGAAGTGGCGAGAAGGGTAGCCCCTGCCATGGGTTGCACCTTGCAACAGGTATTCGGTATGGCAGAAGGGCTGGTGAACTATACCCGGCTGACCGACGGTGACGACCGGGTCATCAATACCCAGGGGAGACCATGCTCCCCTCAGGATGAAGTCAAGGTGGTTGATGATGAAGACCATGAGCTTCCTGCCGGGCAACCAGGGAACTTGTTGACCCGCGGTCCCTATACCATCCGGGGCTATTTCAGGGCGCCGGAACATAACGCCCGTGCATTTACTTCCGATGGGTTTTATCGAACCGGGGATATTGTCCGTGTCACCGATCAGGGAGATCTGGTGGTGGAGGGGCGGAATAAGGACCAGATTAACCGGGGAGGAGAAAAGATTGCAGCGGAAGAGGTGGAAAACCATCTGCTTGCCTATCCGGGGCTTCACGATGCTGCAGTGGTTTCCATGCCCGACCCGTATCTGGGAGAGCGATCCTGCGCTTTTGTGATTTCTAGAAGTGTCAGGAATGGCAGCCCGCCGACCATCATCGAAATCAAGCAGTTTCTTGCCGGACGGGGGCTTGCAGCCTTCAAGATCCCCGACCGGGTTGTATTTGTGGATTCATTCCCGAAAACCGCCATTGGCAAAGTCAGTAAAAAAAACCTGAGAAACCAGGTGTCCATGGCCGTTTGAAAATAAATGCCTATACCCAAAGGATTTCAAGTTGCTACGCGGCGGCAAAAGAGCGAGGCCCCAGGAGCTTAGGTTCACTCAGTGACTGGGGTGAGCGATTGCAGCCAACAAAGTAGCAACTTGAAAGGCGACGGGTATATAGCGCAGTAAAAGGATGTAGCGATGACCATTCCAGTAATCTCCCCCTATGCCATGCCAGTCGCCAGGGGCAATGTGGCAAACAAGGTGGGCTGGCGGCCTGATTCCGGGCGGGCAGTGCTTCTTATTCATGATATGCAGAAGTATTTCATGAACTTTTTTGATGGCAGTGCCGAGCCGGTGACGTCTTTAATCACCCATATCCAGCGGTTGAGAAAGCAGTGTAAAGCAGCGGGAATACCGGTGATCTATACCGCTCAGCCAGGAGACCAGGATCCAGCAGACCGTGCACTGCTGACGGATTTCTGGGGAGCCGGATTAAAAGATGACCCTGAGCTGGCCGGTATTGTTGATGCCCTGGCCCCGGACAGGGAAGACAGGGTTCTCACCAAATGGCGATACAGTGCCTTTAAACGCAATGGCCTCAAAGGATTGATGGATGAGATGGGCCGTGACCAGATGATTATCTGTGGGGTTTACGCCCACATCGGTTGTCTGCAGTCGGCGGCTGACGCTTTTATGTACGACATCCAGGCTTTTATGGTCAGTGATGCCCTGGCTGATTTCAGTCTTGAGGAGCACCAGATGGCTCTGGACTATGTATCACGGCGTTGTGGTGTGGTGCTGGATTGTGACGAAGTGATGGAGAGCCTTCAGCCAGAAGAGAGCCTTCAGCGGAAAGAAGACCTGCAGCCCACAAAAAATAGACAACCCTCTTCATGCAGCGGTGGGATGCCATTTATCAAGGATATTGCTGACATTCTTTATCTGACCCCGGATGAGCTGGACCATCAGCTCAGCCTGATGGACCAGGGTTTGGACTCCATCAGGGTCATGACGCTGGTTGAGCAGTGGCGGGCCAGAGGCGTGGATATTGAATTTGCCGACCTGGCAGCGCGGACCACCCTGGAAGAGTGGCTGGTTCTGTTGCAGCAGAGAGTCTATCAGGCCACGGAACGGGAGCAAGTTGCCCATGGCTGAACGTTCCATGGCGGACCGGCAGCAGGGAAGTATGCCCCTGACTCCCGCCCAGCATGGCATATGGCTGGGGCAGACGCTTGCAGGTAACCCGGAGATGTACAACACCGGAGAGTGTGTGGAGATCCGCGGAAAGCTCAATACGGTGTTGTTTGAGACAGCCCTGAGGCGGGTGATACAGGAAACCGATGCCCTGAACATGACGTTTGATGCCACAGCCGGTGTTCCGTTTCAGACGCCGCTCAAGGCTTCAGGCTGGGTGCTTCAGAAAATGGATATTTCCCAGTCTGCTGACCCATGGGGCACCGTCCGGCAATGGGCTCTGGATGATATTGCAACCCCCAGAAACCTTTATGGGGAAGGTGAGCAGGGAGGACTGTTTACCCAGGCTCTGTTCCAGGCTGGAGATGACCGCTTCTTCTGGTACCAGGGCATTCATCATGTGGCCGTGGACGGCTACGGCTACTCACTGATTACCCGCAGAGTGGCTGAAGTATACACGGCTCTGGAGCAGGGTCGTGATGTTGCCCGGCGGTTTGGGCAGCTGGATCAGGTTATCAAGGAAGAGGCACCGTTTCAGAATGAAGATCGAAGTCAGCAGGACAGATGCTTCTGGCTGAAACAGCTCCGACACGGCCCGGATATTGTCAGCCTGACCCGCAAGCCGGTCAGTATCAGTGGGCATTTTATCCGGGAGTCTGTTAAGTGCCCGGAAGCCTGGATGGATGGCATCCGTCCATTGTGCCGGGCTCACCGGGTAAACTGGACAGACTTGATTCTGGCGGCAGTGGCTGGCTGGATTCATCGTCATACCGGACAGCGGGAACTGGTGTTTGGTCTGCCGGTGATGGCCAGGAACAGTGCTGCTGCGCTCAGAACCCCCGGAATGCTGATGAATATAGTGCCGTTTCGCCTGTTCATTGGCCCGGAGGATTCATACATTGACCTGGTGAACCAGGTGAGAACTCAGCTGCAAACCATCCGGCCGCACCAGAACTATCGCTACGAGCAGCTCCGGCGGGAGCTTCAGAATATAAGCGGTCAAAGTCGTTTGTTTGGCCCTGTGATCAATATTATGCCTTTCGATGGCACTTTGGCTTTTGGATCATTGGCCGCTTTGACCCATAAAATTTCAGCCGGGCCGGTTGAAGACCTGGCCATTGGTATCAGTGCCCGGGGGGATGGCTCCAACCTGAAGATTGAACTGGATGCTAACCCGGAGTGTTACGATTCAGGCCAGCTGTCAGGGCTCAGAGATGAGCTTGCTGGAGAGGTCTCTCATTTCCTTCAGCACCCATTGTGTTCTGTTTCACGTGATCTGCCGTTTAATGCGCTGACCTGGCAGAACGCCCTTGTGGAAGGTAAGTCCCTGAAAACAATACCGGTTATGGTGACCGAGTTGTTTCAGCGTCAGGTCTTTCAGAGATCGGGATGCACGGCTCTGGAGCACAATGGTTGCAGGCTGACGTATCAGGAACTCGAACAGCGTGTTCAGGTACTGGCCAGTGAACTGACACAAATGGGGGTAGGAACCGGAGACCGGGTTGGCATTTATCTGTCGAGGGGGTTTGAGGCGGTCATCTCAATTCTGGCGGTGCTGTCTTCCGGAGCGGCCTGGATTCCCCTGGATCCCGGAGGGCCGGAAAAACGAAGCGGTTTTATCATTGAGGATGCCAGGCCCCGGCTGATTCTTACTAACCGACAACTGACAGGCCCTCTGTCCAATATCTGCGGATTGCCCGCGCGCTCTCAGCCCCTGGTCCATAATATCTGCGCCCTGTTATTGGGAGGCGGGGGAAAGAACGGGCTGGCTGGAAGTTCTGTGAGAGAGCCTTCTGATCCGGCGTATATCATTTATACCTCTGGCTCCACGGGCACGCCCAAAGGGGTAGTGGTCCATCATGGGGCACTGGCGCACTTTGTGGCAGGCGCTTCTGAGGTGTATGGAATATCAGACAGTGATCGTGTTCTTCAATTTGCTCCACTGCACTTTGATACCAGCGTTGAGGAAATCTTTCTGACCCTTTGCCAGGGGGCAACCCTGGTTATCAGAACCGGGGATAGGGTGGACTCGATTCCCGGCTTTATTCAACAGTGCGACCGGTTAAACCTCAGTGTCCTTGATCTGCCAACGGCCTACTGGCATGAACTGGTTTATGGCATTGCTCACGGTGAGCTGAGGCTTCCCAATTCAGTGAGAACGGTGATTATTGGCGGTGAAGCGGTTCTGCCAGAGCGGCTGCTCCAGTGGCGCCGGTCTGTGAGGGATGAAATTACGCTGTTGAACACCTATGGCCCTACAGAAGCGACCATTGTGGCCACCACTGCAGTACTTGCAGGACCCGGTGCTGCCAATTACGAAAAGCAGGCTTTGCCCATTGGCAGGCCGCTTCCGGGAATGCAGGCGCTGATTCTGGACAGCTCGGGAACCCCGGTAGCACCGGGTGAGGCAGGAGAGTTGTATCTGCTGGGAGGTGGTTTGGCCAAGGGCTATCTGAATAAGGAGGACCTGACGCGGGAACGCTATCTGCCTGTTACCGGACTGCCCGGTAGGCCAAGAGCTTACCGGACCGGTGACCGGGTAAAACGGACATTGGATAATCAATTGACGTTTATTGGCCGGGTGGATGATGAATTCAAGATCAGTGGTCACCGGGTCAGCCCTCTGGAAGTTGAGAACCGGTTGCTGCAGCATCCGGGCATCCAGGAAGCGGCCGTGGCCGGGTACAGCTCACCGGAAGGAATGAAGCGGTTAATTGCCTGGCTGGTCACAGAGAGTGACTCTCAGCTGTCGTCGGAGCAGAAGGCGGAGTATTCACAGTCCATCCGGTCACAGCTGCTTGAATCCCTGCCAGCGCCCCTGGTGCCAGGTGAACTGATTTATGTCAGGGAACTGCCCAAAAATACATCAGGGAAAGTGGACCGGAAGCGATTGCTGTTGGAAAGCCGTACCTCCCTGAACCCTGATCGTCAAAGGCGGGGCATGGCCCCAATTTTGGCTCCTGTTTTGACACCAATGGAGAGCAAGGTGGCCGAAGCCTGGCAGCAGGTGCTGGGTTCTGCTCCCGTGGACGGCAGTGAGGACTTTTTCCTGATGGGAGGGCAGTCACTGCAGATGATTCAGGTGGCTAACCGCCTTGGGGGGCTGCTGGGCAGAGAGGTTTCGGTAAAAACCCTGTTTCGGTATCCGGTGTTGGCGGATCTGGCCAGGGCGCTTGAAAAACAGGGGGGTGACCCTGATGGTGATAGCATTGAAGCACTTTATGAGCGGATTTATCCGGTTCGCAAAACCGGGAGCCAGCTTCCTCTGTTCTGTATTCATCCGGCCCCTGGGATTGCCTGGGACTACGTCAAACTGGCCCCTTTTTTACCGGAAGAAACACCGGTGTACGGCGTTCAGTCTCCGGGCCTGAATGGGAGGGACTGGCACTCTTTTGGTCAGGGGCATGAGATTCTTGAAAACAGGGCCCGGGATTATCTGGATCAGATCCGCCAGGTTCAACCCCGGGGGCCTTACCAGCTGCTGGGGTGGTCATCCGGTGGGCTGGTGGCCCATGAAATCGCTGTCCGGTTGCAGGAGCAGGGCGAAGAGGTCCGGCTGCTGGCATTGCTGGACGCCTACCCATCGGATCAATGGCGTGATATTCCCCTGGAAGAGCAGCAGATTCTGGCCGGTATGATCCGGCTGGCCGGTCGTGACCCTGCTTTGCTGCTGGAGCCGGCGCCGGGTAAAAAATGGTCGGTGGATGATGTTTATGGGCTGGCTTCAGACAGGCATTCATTATTTTCCGGGTTATCAAGGGCGTCCATGGATTCTCTGATCGGCACCTACAGGGAGTGCAGCATCATGGTCCGAAAATCAATCCATCGTCGTTTTTGTGGCAATATGCTGTTTTTTACAGCTGCAGACCCCCGGCCTGAGCGCTGGCTGTCCTTTAAAGGCTGGCAGCCCTATGTCAGAGGGGATATTCAGAATCATGACCTTTCCTGTAACCATTATGAGATGTTGAAACTGGAGAATGCCAGGGCGATAGGAGTGATTCTGTCAGAAGCACTGGAGCGGTCAGATTTTCCGGAATTTGTATAAGGAGCACCTTTTGTCGTCTGTTAAAGCGCCTGTTAAAGAAAGTCCTTCAGGCAGTGGCAATAAAAAGCCTGGAAATAAAGCGGAAGGTCGTCGACCACCGATGATGCTGCAAGTGCTCAGGACTCAGCAGTTAACCCCCCGTATGAAAAGGGTGACACTGACCGGGAACGATTTGAAAGGGTTTCCCGATAACCGGGGAGGCGCCCATATCAAGCTCTTCATACCCCGCTCCGGCCAGGAAAAACCGGTGCTGCCAACACTGGGGCCAAAGGGGGTGATATGGCCGGCGGCGGATATCAAGCCGATTACCCGAACCTACAGCGTCCGACGGTATGATCCAGTGACCAATGAGCTGGATGTGGACTTTGTACTTCATGGTGATGAGGGGCCTGCTTCAGCCTGGGTATCGGCGGCGGTAACCGGTGACTGGATCGGGGTGGCAGGGCCCGGTGGACCGGAGCCGATGGTGGCGGAGGCGGACTGGTATCTGATGACCGGGGATATGACTGCCATTCCCGCCATGGCTGCGATACTGGAATCCCTGCCGGAAAACGCCAGAGGGCAGGTGTTTATTGAGGTGCCAGCCATGGAAGAGGTCCAGCAGCTTTCCCATCCGGGAGGGGTGGAGGTGACCTGGTTGATCCGGCAGTCCAGGGATCCTGCTGCCAGTGAACTGTTGCCCAATGCGGTCTCTTCTCTTGAGTGGCCAGAGGGCTCTGTATTTGCCTGGGTGGCCGGGGAAAACAGCGCGGTGCTCAAGATTCGCAGGTACCTGAGAAACGAACGACAGTTGTCCCGTCAGCAGTTTTATGGGGTTCCCTACTGGCGATCACGCTATACCGAGGAAGCGTATCACCAGGAACGGCACGACATTATGGATAATGTGGATGCCTGAAGGGATTTAATGAAGTCCGAAAGAATTGCATATACCCAAAGGATTTCAAGTTGCTACGCGGCGGCAAAAGAGCGAGGCCCCAGGAGCTTAGGTTAACTAAGTGACTGGGGTGAGTGATTACAGCCAACAAAGTAGCAACTTGAAAGGCGATGGGTAGAGAAGGATGTGTGCCTGCGAGCGCGTCAGGCAGCAGGCACAGGACAACGCTGGACGTATACAATGATTGATAACTATTCCCATTTGCAATAAGATCGGGCGCAGGTTGCGCCTGGATCCATTCTCTCCTGCCCACAGCCTGCTTCAGAGTAAAGGAATATAGGCCTGTTTCGTCGTCAACTGAACCGCCGATTGAAAAGACACTGTATAGAGAAACTATGAAAACCAATCGTTCAGGACTTATTCCTTCAGTATTCCATTATTTAATAAACGACAATGGGCTTTTTAAAAAGACTGGTGGTTGCCGATGGCTCCTTTCTTTTTTTAACACAGCCTGCCTGAGGCGAGGCTTCCTGGTTTTCGGGTTGGCTCTGCTGGCGGGGTGTCAGCCATCGGAACCAGTCCGCGACGCTGCCCAGGAGCCGGTTAAGACCCGGGAAATTACCGATGCTACAGGCCATCAGGTCAACATTCCCCTGGAGGCAAAAAGGGTTGTCACCCTCAGTGAACTGGATCTGGATGCTGCCCTGGCCCTGGGTATCAAACCAGTTGGCTCAACGGCTGGCCGGGGGCAGAAAGGGGTTCCTGGTTATCTGTCTGATGGTGCAGAGGGGGTTGAGATTGTCGGCCCTCTGGGCCGACCAAACCTTGACCGGTTGATTGCCCTGGCACCGGATTTAATTCTGGTGGGCGCTGTTACCGATCCCATGTTGTTGGAGCAGCTCAGAAAAATTGCCCCTTCAGTGGTCACCTACAAGCTGGGAGACCCATGGAAAGCGGCCTTTGCCGATATTGCCAGTGTTCTTGGCCGCGGCCGTCAGGCAACTGAGTTTATGAACGGTTATCAGCAACGGGTGTCCGATATCCAGAGTCGTCTTGGGGGGCAGCAGGAGGCAAAGGTCAGTGTGGTTCGGTGGATTCCCCAAGGGCCCGGTTACATGTTGAACCAGGCTTTTTCCAGCCGGGTGCTGAATGATCTGCAGTTTAAAAGACCGGCAGCCCAGAATCAGGACGGTATTGGTCACTCCCACTCTCTCAGTCTGGAGGCTCTTCACCAGATTGATGGCGACTGGCTGTTTGTGGGCACCTTGAATCCCGCCGGGGATGCCGTGGATGCGTTTAACACTGCCCGGAATACACCGGTGTTTCGGGCGCTCAATGTGGTGAAAAACGGTCGGATGGTGGCTGTGGATGGCTCACTCTGGACAAGCCTTGGAGGCCCGGGTGCGGCCATGGCCATTCTGGACGATGTTGAAAAAGCGATGCTGACCGGGCCTTCTGCTCCGTCCACTACGGACACTGTGGTGGGCTCCTGATGCAGTTGTCCGGGAAGCTCTTATTGGCTGACGGACCGCGGTTGGTCTGGGTTGCTCTATTACTGCTGGTGGTGGCCGTCGGCTTTGCCATGGCATCTCTGCTTACT
Source organism: Endozoicomonas sp. Z74 (assembly GCF_057680865.1). Taxonomy (NCBI): domain Bacteria; kingdom Pseudomonadati; phylum Pseudomonadota; class Gammaproteobacteria; order Oceanospirillales; family Endozoicomonadaceae; genus Endozoicomonas; species Endozoicomonas sp. Z74. The sequence continues at coordinate 6,774 of NZ_JBLYZI010000085.1, read as the reverse complement.
GGTGCCGGATATACGTCGGTGACAGACAGTTTTCTGTGGCTGCTTGGGGATCACCGTGCTCTGGCTGATGCCAACCTGGAAACGGTGATGACCACCCTGAGAATGCCCAGAACGCTGGCTGGAATCATGGTAGGGGCAGCCCTTGGTCTGGCAGGAGCCATGATGCAGGCAATCACCCGCAATCCACTGGCGGAGCCCGGACTGCTGGGTGTTAATTCAGGTGCTGCGCTCGGGGTGGTGGTGGGGATTACCTGGGCCGGTGCCGAGTCCGGACAGTCATACCTGATATGGTCATTTATGGGGGCGTTGCTGGGCAATGGCCTGATTCTGCTGGTGGCCAGCAGGGCCCAGGTGGGGAATTCGCCGGTGCAGCTGGTGCTTGCAGGCATTGCCATAGGTGCCACCTGCCATGGTATGACGTCGTTTATTTTGTTGAGTAACGAAGTCAGCTATGACCAGTATCGTTTCTGGATACTGGGGTCATTATCCGGTGTTTCCATAGAAATGGCGGTTCAGCTGATACCGGCCATGGCGGTTGGTATTGCTTTCAGCCTGGTGCTGATCAGGCCTCTGTCAGCCCTGCTGCTGGGGGACGATGCTGCCAGGGCCCTGGGCCATCGACCGGAATGGATCCGGTTTCTGGTGACGATTGCTGTGACGCTTTTTGCCGGTACCGCCGTTGCACTGGCGGGGCCGATCGGTTTCCTCGGTCTTCTGTCGCCTTTTCTGGCCCGGGCGATCACCCGTCACCTGGGCAGCCCTGCCATGGGCTGGCAGTTGCTGCTGTCTGCCCTGATTGGATCCATTCTTTTGCTGGGGGGGGATGTTCTCGCCAGAATTGTCGTGCGTCCCTATGAAGCACCCGCCAGTGTCATGCTGGCTCTGATGGGGGCACCGTTGCTGATCTGGATTGTGCGGAGCAACCGGTTAACCCTGACCTCTGGACGATAAATCATCAAGTTATGAGTGCCTTTACTTCAGAATCGGTTTCAGTGACAGCCTCTCCTGAGCCCTGGGAAAGTCGGCAGAACCGCCCTCTTGTCAGCAGGCTTCAATACCGTGGGGGAAGTGCGCTCTGGTTTCAATCCGCCGGGGGGAGCATTTCGCTCCTGCTGCCGGTCAGGCCTCTGTGTGCCAGCTTGTTGCTGGTGCTGGCGCTGCTGGCAGCGGTGGGGGGCTCTCTGGCAGCAGGCACTACCTGGCTGGAGGTACCAGAGGTGATTCACGCATTGCTGGGGCAGGGGCTGCAAGGGCACATTCTGTTGGTTCAGGAGATAAGGCTGCCCAGAATTATTGCTGGATTGCTGGCGGGAGCCGCCCTGGCCTGCTCCGGTTGTCTTATGCAGGTACTATCGGGCAATCGTCTGGCGACACCGGATGTGTTAGGTGTCAATGAAGGGGCGACGGCCATTATCCTGATCAGCCTGCTGGGCAGCGCTCTCGGCATGATGGGGCCCTGGTGGCTCGCTCCTGCAGGTGCCGCAGCAGCGGTAGGGCTGTTGTTACTTCTTTCCGGAGGCATGGGGGCCAGGGGCTACCGGATTATTCTGGTGGGACTGGCGTTGACTCACTTGATCCGTGCCATTACTGAACTGGGACTGTCCCAGATTCCTCCCCAGCACGCCGGGGCCACCTACGCATGGAGCGTGGGCAGCCTGACAGGGCGGGGGTATTCGGTTGCGATACCGGTGGCGGTGGGGCTTGCTCTGTTATTGCCTCTCCTTATGGGGATAGGGCGTCATCTGTCGCTGTTACGCTTTGATGAGACCATGGCCCGGCCCCTGGGACTGCCGGTCCGGCTTGTTCAATATACAGTGCTACTGACATCTGTTGCCCTGGCAGGTCTTGCGGTGGGCGTGGCCGGGCCTGTGAGTTTTATTGCCATTGCGGCACCGGTGATGGCTTCGAGGCTTGCCGGGCCTGCCTCAGTTCCGGTGATCAGTTCGGCTTTGCTGGGGGCGTTGCTGGTGGTTCTGGCGGATACCCTGGGGCGTACTCTTTCATCGCCGGTGGAAATTCCGGCCGGAGTGATTACCAGCATTCTGGGCGGCCCTTTTCTATTGTGGGTTTTGCTCAGTGAAGGAAATAAGTAGTTGAAAATGGAGAGTTCAGAGTTGGGCATTCAGAAGCAAAAGACTCTTTCCTGTGAGCCGACGTTGGACATCAATCACATGCGACTGAATATTGAAAATATCAGGGTCAGCTACCCGGGTTCTTCATCGAATCAGGGCTTCACGGCGGTTCAGGATGTCAGCCTGGATGTTCCTGCCGGAAAGGTGGCCGTGATTGTCGGGCCAAATGGTTGTGGCAAGTCTTCTCTTCTAAGGGCGATCTCACGGCTGCACAAACCGGATAGTGGTCGTGTAATGGTGAATGGGCATTCGGTTTGGGAAATGAAACCGTCCCAGGCGGCCAGGCACATAGCTCTTCTGCCTCAGACCCCCACAGCTCCTGAAGGGGTGACTGTTCGTGGGCTGGTTCAATATGGCCGCCATCCTCACCAGGGTTTGTTCCGGCAGTGGAGTCAGGTGGACGAGCAAGCTGTGCAGGAGGCTTTAACCGCCACCGGCATGGGTGAGTATGCCGGACGTCGTTTGTCTCAGCTTTCCGGTGGACAGCAGCAGCGCTGCTGGCTGGCGATGGTGCTGGCCCAGGAAACCCCTCTGGTGCTGCTGGATGAGCCCACCAGTATGCTGGATATGGGGCACCAGACGGAAGTACTCGGCCTGGTGCGTAAGCTGGCAGAAACCGGCCGCTCCTTTGTGTTGGTGTTGCATGATCTGATTGCCGCGGCCCGTTATGGGGATATTCTGGTCGCCATGAGGGATGGCCAGCTGGTGGCCCAGGGCAGGCCGGAGGATATTGTCACGCCGGAGCTGGTTCAGCAATTATATGATGTGGAGGCGGATGTGTTACCGGCGCCCAGTGACGGAACGCCGGTGGTGATACCTGTGGCCCGTTCAGGTTAAACACCGAGAGTGGCGCCCCCGTCTACAACAATCTCTTCCAGGGTGATATGGCTGGCGTCGTCCGATAGAAGAAAAAGGACGGCATTGGCCACATCCTGCGGGCTGGCTATTTTTTTCAGGGGAATGCCGGTTCGATAGCTTTCCAGGCTGCCGTTCAGAATCCCTTCCGGTACCTCGTTGCTAGTCCATAGCTGACGCTGCATAGGAGTGTCAGTTGAACCGGGGGATACCAGGTTGCAGCGGATACCGTGTTCGGCAAGCTCAAGGCCCAGGCAACGGGTGAACTGTGACACTGCGGCCTTGGAAGTGGCATAGGCTCCCATTCCCATGCGAGGTGTTCCCGCAGCATTGGAGCTGATATTGACGATAGCCCCCTGTCGTCTGGTGATCATTGAGCGGGCAACGGCGCGACACATATTGAATACACCTGTGGTATTGGTGGCCAGGGTTGCTGACCAGTCATCGTCGCTTATTTCAACGAGGGGGCCCATGCGCAGAATAGCGGCTACATTCACCAGTTTATCCACAGGTCCCAGTTCCCGTTCAATATCCTCAACTGCCTGGTTAACCAGGCTGCTGCAGCTGATATCCAGGGTTTTTGACAGAGCCTCTTGATCAAGGGACAGAATTTCATCCCTGACCTGTTGCAGGGCATCCTGGTTGATATCCACAAGAGCCAGCCTGGCTCCTTTTCTGGCCAGTGCAAGGGCAATGGCCTTACCGATTCCCTGGGCGGCACCGGTCACCAGGGCCACTCTTCCCTGAAAAATGTCCTGAAAGGGGCGCTCTGGAGTTGATTCTTGATTCATGGGAGCCTCAGAGGGGGGGAGGAAGCAAGAGGAGGATGGCCCCCGGAAGCACCGAAAGCCATTTTTACAGTAGTTGTTTAGAAGCTGGCTGTGGCGCCTACATACCAGGTTCTGCCGCGTTCTATGTTGCTGGAAGAGAAATTGTCGTCTTTCTTATCCAGCCGGGTGTCAGCCAGGTTTGTGACTCCGGTTCTCAATGATAGCTGTTGGTTGACTTTATAGCTCATCCCAAGATCGACAAGGGTATAGCCTGGCAAGTCATCGTTTGAGCTGCCTGTTTCCTGGTCCCCAATGTATTTAAAGCTGACAAAGGTGTTCAGGTCTTGCATGGCCTGCCAGTCCAGTTGGGTGTTAAAGGTCTGACGGGGTTTGTCGGTCAGTCTCTGGTCAGTGACTTTATCCCGGGCATCAGTGTAGGCATAGTTGGCTGACAGGCTCAGTGTTTTTGTCAGAGTTCGGCTGGCGGTTAGCTCGATTCCCTGTATCCTGGCTTTATTGATGTTCACCCAGGTTTTATCTTCAGAGCCATTGTTGTCTATGTCAATTCCAGAGTACTGGGCTTCAATCAGGTCTTTAACATCATTTTGATAGACAGTAACGCCTGCTGACCAGAGAGGTTGCTCGTATAAGGCGGAAAGCTCATAGTTGGTAGAGGTTTCAGGCTTCAGATCCTGATTGCCGAAGATAACGCAGCTTCCCCGGCAGCTGACAATATAAAACTCTGGAGTCATTGCTGCCAGAGTTGGCGTCTTATAAGCAGTGCCGATACCGCCTTTTAATGTCAGTGCTTCCGAAGGGGTGTAGACCAGATAACCCCTTGGGCTGAAATGGCTGCCAAATTGATCGTGGTGATCCAGCCGGGCTCCAAGAGTGGCGGTCCACTGGTCGTTCAGGAACCACTCGTCCTGGGCAAAGACCGCTTTTTTGGTGGCTTTTGCCTTACCGGTTTGCTTCAGATCCCGGGGATTATCCAGTTCAGTCTGGGTGAGTTCTGCCCCGGTGGTCAGTAGATGGTTTCCCAGCTCCATAGTGGTGGAGCCTTCCAGGGTTTTATTGGTCTGGGTGGTGGTTCCAGGGTGGAGGCCTATATCCGGCCGCTGAATATTGTCCCAGACTTCGGCTTTTTCTATAAAGCCCCTCAGCTGGGTGTCCCCCCATTCCCACTGTCCTTTATGGGTCAGGGCAAAGGTATTGCGGTCAATGCTCTGGTCCGCCACGCCAATGGAATAAAGGGCATTACGTTCGTCCTTGTTTTTGCTCAGTTCCAGATCTAGGGATTGTTCATCATTGATGATCCAGTCCAGTACGCTTCGTAAATTCTTGACATCTTTCTTTTCCAGGGCTGTCAGTTCGGAGTCACTGCCTTCAAAGGGCTTCCAGGGCTGACGGTTTCTAAGGTCGCCATTCAGAGTCAGGTTCAGGGTGTCCTGCACCAGCGGCCCACTCAGGTAAAGGCTGGTTTTCTGGTCATTGCCGCCTTCACCCCCTTCGGTGGAGGAAAAGTCGTAACTCAGGCTGCCCGTCCACTGGTCCGATGAGGATTTGGTGATGATGTTGATGACGCCCCCCATGGCGTCGGCCCCATAAAGAGAAGACATCGGGCCACGGACCACCTCAATGCGCTCAATGCTGTCTACGGGAATAGTGGATACATCAAGGTCGTTGGCACGGATCAGCGTTTCTGAAGCATTAATCCGGCGACCGTTGACCATCATAACGGTGTATTTGCTTTCGAGGCCCCGAATACCTATGCTTTGTCGTCCACCAATCCCCCCCGGCGTCACATTAATACCCACGGTTTTTCTCAGGGCTTCCACAATATTACCGCCGGACTGCTCCCTTAACTCTTCACCACTGATGACCGTAATGGATGCAGGAGCACTGTTCTCTTCCTGCTCGGTGCTGGATGCAGTCACGACTACCCGGTTCATTTCATAGGCGGTTTGAGGTTGGTCATCGGCCATGGCCTGACTGGAAAGAACAGAACCGACGGCCATGGCCAGCGGCAGAAGAGCGGTTTTTGGAAAAGTCACAACCCTGGACATTATGTATCCTGCGCATCTAGGTATGGTAAAAAGAATGCAAATGATAATGATTATCAGATATTGTGTCACCCCCCATATTCACGTTTCTTTTATCCGCAGCCCATGGTGTGACTGGAGGGGAGCAGTCCAGTAAATGATTCCCTTTCTAGCAGCCTGTCGGACTTATGCTTTCGAGCATAAAATTCAGTAGAACGAGTCAAATCTTTCGATGGATTCGTGTGAATACCCATAGGGCATAAATAGCGGGCCTATTTAATCGAATTCATCGAAAGATTAGGCCGTTCTTTCTGGATTTTAGGTCGAAATTGTCGTATGACCGACAGGCTACTAGAGGTGGTCGGCATGACTTGTGTTGTGCTGGGTGACAGGAACAACCCTGCATCAGAGCGTCACTTACCTTATGGTTAGCCATAGGAGTCCTTTTCAATCATCCTTATCCACCGGTGAAATACGTTTGATAAAGTCGGTTTTCAAGCATTCCGTCTTTATCCCATTTGGCCTTGGCTTCAACCAGTTTTGTCCACTCAGGGTAAGCTTCAAAGACCTGATCCTGAGTAGCATAAAGTGCATACGGTAGATAAAAACGCCCCTTAAGCCTCAGAGTGGTATCAATCAGTTCTCTGGTTGCATCTCTCATGAGGGTATCTGATTTTTGGTCATCAGGAAGATTCATGAATAAGACGACAGCGAATCGATCCTCCGGAGCGTATGGAAGCATGGAGTCTGTATCCGCATTGACCTTGCGGGCGCTGTTCAAATTAAATGTTGCTAACATGGTCTATACTCCCTGAGCATGAGAATTGTCGTGTAAAGTGGAGTTCCAGCCATGAAACCTCAGCAATTCCAAGACATCCTGAAGTCCATACCCATGATGTCCCCAGAGCAGATCGGTGTCCTCCATAAAACTCTGCCGCCCTCACCCATTGCCGGTGATGCACAAGGTATTTCCGG